>JAQVYP010000013.1 GCA_029004655.1 Oscillospiraceae bacterium
GCCCTCGCTAAAGCCACTCGTTGAATTTCCCCGCCTGATAATTCGCACGGCATATGATTTAATCTATCCGATATACCTAATATATCCACAAGCTAATTAAAATAATACTCATCAACTTTTTCATTATATAATAATGATGGTATAATTATATTTTCTTTGGCAGTCATAATATCTAATAAATTAAATTGTTGAAATACGAATCCGATTTTATTTCTGCGTATTTCCGCAAGTTCGTCAGAATTTAATTTGGAAATATCTACAGAATCAAGTATAACTTCACCGCTTGATGGTTTATCAATTCCAGCACATAAATTTAACAATGTACTTTTTCCTGACCCTGAAGCTCCTGTTATAGCAACAAATTGCTCTTTCTCTACAACGAAATCAACAGAATCTACAGCATTAATGTAATTTGAACCTTGTTTATATGTTTTCGTTAAATTTATTGTTCTAAGCACTGTCATAATATATTTCCTTTACTTTTAGTATATTTATATATGCTGGTATTATATGTGCAAGAATAGTTATAATAATTATAATCCCATATACTATAAGGTCACTGAAAAAAACCTGTTTTTAAAATTCGTAGATTAATAGTGCATATTTATGCGCTATTATTTCAATGAATAATAGGTAATTTCGATAGTTTTTAGTCAAAAACAAAAAACAACCCCAATCATGCTGCAGTTGGCCCTGTTAATTTGACTATCCGCTTCACATTTACCACAAATGCTGTAAAGTATGTTTGCAATCGCATAGCGGAAAGACCCACGGAATCAGCTCTGTCGAGCCCGTGCGTCGTTTTCATTTCACCGTTTTTCTCTTCAATCCGATACCGGATTTTCAATCGCTCCCGGAATAAGTCGCTGTTCTCAAATTCAAGTCTTCGCCTGTTCTTCTCGCTCGGCTGAGTAATATTGTAACATTTACCCTTTGATATTCCAATACGGCAGCTCTCACATAAGGGGCATTTTTGACACTTTCTTTTGCTGAAAAAATAATTCAAATATGTGTTCCCGTTTTGTGCCGTTTTTTTCTCAACTCGCATTGCCAGTTCACCCGCTGGACATTGAAGCAATCCCGCGTCCTTATTGAAACAAAAACCTTCATCAAGAGGTGTTGCAGCTGCCGCTGCTACGGCGGAGTTCGTTCTTGCATAAAGCGTCACACCCCTTTCTTCGCATGCCGCAAGATTGTCTTCGCTGACATATGCCATATCGCCGATAACTTCTTTGGCCTGAACGCCGTTATCTATGGTTTTTTCAAGCAATGTCGGAAGTTGTGTGCAGTCCGCCTCGCCACCATGCGTGACTTCAATACCTGCTATGATTCGTTCTTCGGTAATGGCTAAATGGTTCTTATACCCGAAAAACGTGCTGTTTGCCGTTTTGTGGCCAAACCGAGCATCTTCATCGCCTTTTGAACGGATTTCACGGATGCGGTCTGTATCCAACAACTCTTTTATACGTTCACAAAGTTCAATCAATCCGGATTTTTCGCTTTGCAATATTTCCTCGCCAACACTTTCAAGCAGTCGGTATGTATATTCAATCTCATCGGTCAATTCGGCGCTTTCTCCCGGTTTCTCGGGGAGTTTTTCGGAAAGCTCTGCCGCCTCACGATAAATTTCACGACGCAGTTGTTTGCTCAAGTCGCGCAGTACCTGTGTCACTGTTTTGGGGCGAGCATTCGCATTTGTATGCGTGGAATCAACGATGATCGCAGTAGATTTTATAAGACCTTTTTCTATTGCCTGCCTAATTGTTTCGCGGAGCATCTCCTCCAATATATCTTCTGTAATACGTGTTTTACGGAATTTTGTAAGCAGACTCGGGTCTATCATCTCAGCTTCCGGGTCCAAGTCCAAAAAATATTTATACGCCATGTCGGTCTGCGCACTGCTGACAAGGCGTTCATCTGACAGATCATACACTTTCTTCAAAAACATCAGCTTAAACATCATCTCAGGCTCTTTTGCCGGACGACCGAAGTTTTCGCAATATTGTTTGCGTAACATTGGATTTACAAAGCTAAAATCTATGTTTTCCTTGATTTTGCGCAGCAGATTATTCTGTGGAACAATAAGCTCATACAATCCTTGATATGGTGATAATGACAGCTTTATTTGACTGTTGTCCCTCAGCATTTCTTTCGCCTCCGTAGATGATTTCTATGTATTATTATACCATATATTCACGAAAAAGTCCATTTGTCTTGCGAAAAATAGACTTTTTCAGTGAGCTTATAACACAAGGGTTTTCAACGAAGATGGTATATATGAAATATCATTTTTATCAAACGCAGAAAAAGCACGTGAACTCAGGTATTGGGTGCGAGAAATATTAAAAACTATCCGCAAACATGGGATAAAGATGAAAAGGTACTAAACATTGTTTATATACTGTGAAGCGGAAAAATTTGAAAAATGTTTTTTTGACGAAGATGACTCCCTAAAACAGGGACTCGCCGACAGTATGGGAAGAATGCAAGAAACAATACTTATCAATGAATCTGGTCTTTATAATCTTATTTTTGCAAGCAAAATGCCCGATGCTAAGAAGATTAAGCCTTGGGTGTCACATTTCGTTACCCCCTTATACCTTTAATGCAATCTTCCCTATAAATAGAATTAATTTTGAATGTAGAACTTTGGTTTTGTAACACTAAGCACTTCCTCCTATCATTTGTGAGCGTGAATATGATGTTTTATAAATTTGTTATTCTCCCCTTACTATTAACATGGTTTTTACTATACCCATCCAAATATCCGAAACTATGGGGTTTTTGATAGGTAGTCTAAATCAAAAATTATTTATTTGAACGTTAAAAAAGACGGATATTTCTTCCGCCGTTTTTATGTGTTATATAGTCGCTTTATATTTTCAAAAATAGTAAAGTTTCAGTACTAACCAGTGTGGTTAGCACTGACGGCAAAGCCATATACCACAACAGTTGAAACACAGCAATAACGAGGTTTACTGCACAACACAAATTTATCCACAATTATTTCCACATTCATGAATTAAATAAAGCTTGATACAAATTCGACACAAAAAGTTTAAATTTACTTAATTGCAATTATTTGATATATATGGTATAAATAATTAACAATAAAAAAAGCCCCACAACACAACACATTGTAGGGCGAGTAAGACCGTGTGTTCGCAGCACTTGGTCATCTCCTATACACATATCATACCATGTGTTTAGAGAATTTACAATAAATTATCCTTTAATTTATTTTGAATGAATGATGAACAGTGAAAAAGCCAGCGGTCTGTGGGCTTTTATTTTTTTGTTAATTCAATATTTTAAATTAAAGGAGTTAAAAGCTATGACAAAACAATATCAAGGAAGTTTCAGGACAAAACAAATACCATTCACGCAAATTCCTAACACACTTATAAGAGATAAGAACATATCTTTAAAAGCAAAAGGATTATATATGATTATCCAGTCATATATAACCATTCCTAATTTTATCCTATACAAGAAATACTTAATTAAACAATGTGTTGAGGGTGTAAAAGCTTTTGATTCTGCATGGAACGAATTAAAAAAAACAGGGTATCTTAAACAATATAAGTATCGCAACGTAGAAGATTCCGGTTTTACATATGAATATGAGCTATTGGATGTGCCTGTCATTGATGACGATGATGACAATCCATCATCATATTTTGATAATAATATTGTAGACCCCCAAAATGGGGGTGTAGACCTAGACCCCCATTTTGTAGGGGTACAAAATGTAGACCTACAAAATGGGGGTGATATAAATAATATTAATATAAATAATACTGAATCTATTAATACTATCTTATCTAATCATAATGATATGATAAGAAAAGATACGATATCTGAAAAAGAACGACAAAGCAACATGGAAACATTAAAAGCGAATATTGAACCTGATATCATAAAACAGAAATATCCGGACAAAAAAGAAATAATAAATGAAATATTCAATATAATATGCGATACTGTAAACAGCAACAAACAGTATATTACCATATCCGGCGATATCAAACCAATCAAAGTGGTTAAAGATTGTTTGTTTAAACTTGATAGCAGTCATTTAGAATATGTAATTGATTCTTTAGAACGTACTACTGCCGATATTCGCAATCCAAAAGCCTATATACTTGCAACGATATACAATTCGTACCATACATATAACAATGCTATGGGTTTTAGTTTCAACCACGATTTTAAAGATAGTTTTTTTGTAAAAGAATAATGTTAAACTTAAAGTAATACATTTATAACGCCTAATAGTTTTGTGTAAAAATATTGACTACAATATAATGTAGGAAGTTTGAACTGTGACTTTTAGTGCGATGAAAAATGATAAAATTCCACCTTGTGGAAAACATTAAAAGTGACCTTTGGTACTATCGAAAAAAGTTTAATGAACAAAAACATGCTTGACTTAAATATTGATTTATGCTATCATTTTCATACATAAAAAAATGAAAAGATGAAACACAACTATGAACGATAAATTATTGACTGTAAAAGAAGTAGCCGAAACTGCAGGGGTTTCCACACAATCGGTTTACAAACTTATGAAAGATAAATTGCAAACCTATATAGTAGAGGTTGCAAACCAGAAAATGCTCAAAGCCAAAGTGTTATCTGAACACTATAATATTGAGTTGCAAACAATTACAACCGAAAAAACCGAAGAGTTGCAAACTGATACAACCAAGTTGCAAACGGTTGCAAACCAAGGAAACTTTGAGTTTATGGCCTTTTTGAAAGAGGAAATAAAAAACAAGAATACGCAACTTGAAAATAAAGATAAAATCATACTCGATAAAGAGAGTATCATAAAAGATAAAGACAAAAACATAATTGAATTAACAGCTACGATAACGGAGTTGACTGACAGGCTTGCGACATTGTTTGAAAATTCACAACAGCTACAGCAGAACCAACAGCTTTTAGAAGCGAAATATCAAGAAAGTGAAGAGCAGTCTGACACCCCAAAAAAAGGCTTTTTCAAAAAAATGTTCAATAAAAAATAACCCTCATTATCAACAAAGGTTATTTTCAATTTCAGAAAAAATAGTTTCTAATATTTCTTTCAATAAATCATCAGGGATTTTTTCAACAAATTTAAAATCCCTATTTATAATATCCAGCGATTTTACATGTTCGCATAAAACAACACCGGAAGTGATGGTTCGTGAATCCAGAGGTACATGTAATGGGAAAGGTCTATTAGTATTAGTAATAGGACAAACGATAACAAGATTAGTTTTTCCATTAAAAAAATTATTGCTTACAACTACCGCTGGACGATATCCGGCTTGTTCATGTCCACTCTGTGGGTTAAAATCTAATTTAATAATATCCCCTTGATTTACCATATTTCATCACCTACAGGAGCGCCCCAGTCAATTTCAATTGGCTCATACTCATCATTGTAATTCTCAAATCGTTCTTGAATTGTTTTATAGGTATTGGTTTTCTCTTTTTTCTTAATAACAAGATAATTATTTTCAATTATAAGTTCAACCATATCATTATCTTTTAAATCCAGACTTTCCAATAAAGGTTTGGGTATACGAATTCCCTGCGAATTTCCCCATTTGACTATATTTGTAACCATGTTATTCACCTCAAATAATTGTATATACATAGTATATCCTATTTTTTTGCAAATGTCAATATAGATGTGTTACATTATTAATTATATATTTCACGCCTATGTGCTATATTGATAATGTGAATATTGATTTGTTTGTCTTGTATATCAGCGATAATCCTATATGTCCCAACACGATACCGCCAATAATCCTTTTTATCACCAGTCAACGCTTTGCCGTGTAAACGTGGATTTTCACACTCAATAAGATTTTTTTCAATCCATCCAATGATTATTTTAGCGTGGTATTTATCAATTTTTTTTAAAGATCGTAATGCTCGATCGCTGAACACTACATTAAATTTCGCCATCGTTGATACCTAATTCTTTTTTAACTTCTTCAAATGAATAAAATTTTTTATCAGGATTATTTTCATATTCTCTAATATATTTTAAATCATACTCATCTTCTAATTTTTCAAAAAAGATATTTTTTAATGCTTCCGATAAATTAAGCCCGTGTAAGTTTGCGTAATTTTCCATTAATATTTTTTCTTGTTCTGAAACACGTAAAGAAATATGCGGCATATAATCACCTCCGTATTACATTGTAACACATTATTTAAGTCATGTCAATATATTTCGTATAAAAATACAAAGATGAATACATTGTGAAGAAAATTAAATGTATATAATAATGATAAAGAGAAACTCTCCCAACATAATAGGAGAGTTTTATTTTATAACTATTATTTTTCAGATTTAATTATACTAAATACGTCTTTAGGATAATTGTCAGAATAAATCTGAATGTGTTCCTGTTCGGGTTAATGTTAATATAAGCGAATCATTATCAATTTTATATATCAATAACCAATCCGGCGTTATATGACATTCCCGATACCCTTTCCAGTTTCCAATTAAATTATGGTCTTTGAAATTTTCTGGTAATACATCACCTTTTTGAAGAATATCAACTACATCATTGATAAATTTAATATTATAACCTCGTCTTATAATAGTTTTTAAATCTTTCTTAAAACTATTTGTTTGTATGAGTTTATACATCATTTAAATCCGATAATATTTCTGCAAAGTTGGAATAAATTTTAGCGTTTGGGTCTTTGCTTAATTGTTCTGATTCTTCAATTGCCGCTAATGTTTCGGCGTTAGGATAATTCATTGATATTTCAAAAGGTATTTTTTGTTGTCTTATCGCCTGTCGAATGAAAATGTTTACCGCTGATGTCAAAGTCAATCCTAATTGATTAAATAATTCGTCTGCTTGTGATTTTATTTCTTTATTGATGCGAATATTTAAATTTGTGTCGGGGGTAGTATTGGACATATTGTTCAACTCCTGTTTAATTGTTATATATATTATATCATAAAATACGTGCGTTGTCAATACATAGCACAAAAAATTTAATATTAAATGCTATATTGACAAGGTAATAGCTGATGAACCTAACCCCTTACGTTTCATAGGATCGTTTAATTGTTTTGCCGTATAATCTGCTGCTTTTTTGAGTATTGTTTCAAGGGGAGGTAGAGCGTTCTTATCAATATTACCATTAACTGTGAGATTTATCATATTGTCATAACGATAGTTGTAGTTGTTATTATAATTACTGGTGTTGGAAGAACGATCGCCCATGCCTAATATATCGCCTGTCGGTAAAGCCTTCCTCATCTTTGTGGATACTTGATTCATTGTATTTTCGAAACCCTCGCCAACACCCAAAGCGAGATTTACTCCAATTTCGTCTTCGAATAATTTTGATGGCGAAGCAATTCCGAAAAAGTCCTTTATACGGTCAACAACGCCGCCAAAGAATCCCGAAATCTTATTCCAGAGCCATTCGCCGGCATCAGAGATACCTTGCCACAGTCCTTTGATGAGATTTGTTCCCACTTCTTTCATTTTGCCAACGTGTCCTATCAATGCATCAACTATACTTTTAATGATTTCTGGCACGATTTTTAATATCTCAAATATTATCTTCGCCTGATTTGCAACCATTGCTATCAATAGTTGAACCCCGGCATCTATTATTTTATCGATATTGCCAACTATCGCACTCACCAAAGAATTAATTATCTCCGGTATTGCTTTAACAATCGTATCAATAATATATGGCAGATCGTCAATTATCGCAATAAGTAAATCAATTCCGGCATCAATCATCAGAGGTAAAGAATCAACCATTGCATTGATAAGACCGTCAATTATTTGCGGTATAGCTTCGACAATTGCCTTAATAATCTCCGGCAGAGCCTCCACCAAAGAAATGAATAATTGGATACCGGCTTCAATTATTTGCGGTATTGACTCAATTATGAAATCCACAATGCCGAGAATTATAGCGGGTAGTTCAGATATCAATTGTGGTAATGCGTTTAATAAGCCTTCTGTCAAGCCTAAAATCAACTGTAGGGCAGCATCAAGAATAAGCGGTAAATTATTTAACAAACCTTCGACGATTGTCACCACCGCATCAACAGCCGTTGGGATGAGCTGAGGCAAAGAATCGCCAATACCATTGACTAATGCAGTCACGAGTTCAACAGCGGCATCGATAAGTAAAGGTAAATTATCAATTAAAGCTGTTACAATTGTCATCATGGCATCAACCGCCGCTGGAATTAATTCTGGTAATAATTTTAAAATTGTTTCAAGTACCTGCGAAAATAGATTTGTTACAGTTTCGATGAGCATTGGTAGCAGTTCCCCTACAGCGGAAAGAATCGCATCTAAAGCGGTAGGTAGCGCCGTAACTATATTTTCAAGAATGGGTACTACATTCTGCACCACAGCGGAAAAAGCATCTACTACATTTTGCGTTAAATTTGTCATATCGGCATCGGCATTGCCAAGTCCGGCTGTAAATGAACTCAAAGAAGCTTCAAGTAATCCCATTGCTCCACTTACTGTTTCTGTCGATTCACGAGCAAAATTTCCTGCATATTGTTCAGTATTTTCAAAGAACATCTGCATAGCCACTTCGGCTTTTTCAGCTTGGGTAGCGGTTTTCCAAGTGAAATCCAGACCTTTGGCGAGAGCGTAAGCTTCGATGTTGGTGGCATTCATAGCAACGCCGAGGTTATCCATCATCGTAAAGTTGCCTTTTGCTGCTCCTGCCACTGAATCCAGAGCCATCTGCATATCTATACCCATGACCGATGCCATATCAGCCGCTCGCTGCATTGCTTTTTCCGTTAATCCAGCGGATTTTTCAACTTCAACCCCCGAACCTTGGAATAACGCACCCATTACATTGGCGGTAGCCAGATATTGCGATTGCGAAACACCCATGTTTTTATAAGCATCTTCACCGATTTTTTGCATACGGTCGGCGTAATCTTGGAAAACTGCTTCCGAACCTCCGAGGTTTTGTTCCAGCTCACCGAATTGCTGTACGACTTCTTTACCGAGTTTAATTGTGGCTACACCTGCTGCCGCTCCAATCGTTGCCATCCCCGCCACAAAGGCTTTACCTACCGTTCCCATCACAGAACCCAATTTTTCAAATTTACCGCTGGACTCTTCTGTGTCGCTTGCGGATTTTTTTACATCATCCGAAAAATCTTTTGCACCATCGCCCGCTTTTTCAAACTCCTTGCCCACACCATTTAAAACATCGTTATTATCATCTGCTGCCTTTGCAAATTCTTTAATTTTTGCTTCGGTGGCAGCGATCTCACGAGTAAAAGCTCGATACTGTTCTTCGGATATTTTATTTTCCGCAAACTGTTGATTTACTTCCGCTTGGGCATCTTTAAGTGTAGCCAGTTTGTCACCTGTAGACTCAAGAGCTTTGGTGAGAAGTTCTTGCTTCTGTACTAACAAGTCAGTATTGGAGGGATCAAGCTTTAATAAGCTAGAAAGATTTCCAACGACCTGTTTATAATTACCGAGGTATATCTCACCATCAGCTACTTTGTCGGATATCAAAAGCGGATAGCCTAATATCATGGTTCCCGCCCCATCAACAAAGTTTTTAACGGCAATAGGATTGCCTTCGCTGTCTGTGATATTGGCGATCTGATTCCAGAACATCTTTTTATTCATTAAGAATTTGGCACCGTTATCAAATCGAGCGGGAAGTAATCCAATGGCAGCGGTAATATTAGCAAAAGTAATTCCGTCAGCATAATCAACGCTGTTTGTTTCATCCCAGGTTACTGCTTTTGCTACACCTTTAGGCTGACTGCTTCCGGTACCGTTAATAATAGCATCTTCAATTGCAACGGCTATATCTTCCGCAAGAATATTTGCCAACCAATTCTCAAAACTATCTATTGTCATTGTGGATACAGATTCAGAAATAGAAATAATCTTTATGTATTCATATCCGCCAAGTTCAACAGTCACGATTGCATCTGCGGCTGGTGTAATTGCAGTGTTCTCCGTGTGTTTTGTTGCTGCGTTTCTCGTACCCTCGATCGCAAATTTTACATTACCCGCTACCTGCATTAATGTAATTTCATTTAACATTGGTGCGACTTTTGCCATCGTTGCGAATATTTTATCTGCGGTGGCGGTAGGTATAGCTCCGGCAGTACCTACTACATTATAAGCTCTCGTTTCACTTTCGTTAAGACTCTGACCCATAAGTTTTTTCAGATATGCGGATCTATATTCCACACTTCCAGCATCATAATTATTACTTTCCATATTACCATCCTTCGGTTTGTCAATCGTTATTGTGTCAAGCATTTTCATTCTTTTTTCGATCCCTTGAATTTCTGTGTCAAGTCCTCGAAGTTCTGTTTCCACTTCTTCAAGGTTCTCCACCGTGTTATTTTCTATTGCTTCACGAAGCTCCGCTTTACGTTTGTTAATTTCAAATATTCTTTCTGTTAATTTATTCATTAAATAATTCTCCTTTTTTTAACATAATGTTTTTAAAATAGTTTTTCGTGTTTTGTTAATTTGATTTAATCTTTCGTTTGATATATTATCAATCTCTGTCCTTGATGTGATATATGTATTTTCATACGCCGGCAAATCTACCGCCGATATTTCATACAGTTTATCAATTTTTTCAATTGTAAATGTGTTTGTTTTTTCGTCATATTGTTCTTTACCAATTCTGAAACCGAAAGAACACTTGTCTACTAATCCTGATTTAATAGAACTGTACAAATCTCGTCCAATAGTGGTATCCTGAAGATGTGCGGTGAAATATAATCCATCATCCCTTACATCTATCTCCAATGATTTATTTTTGGTGGATGCGTGAGCTTGCGGTATATGATTATAGTAAAAATAGATATTCGATAAATCCACACCATCAAAAGCACGTGCATCTATTTCCTCATAGTATTTTACACCACTGTCTGATGTAAATAATAATGTTTTTTCTCCGAATATGACAGCTCGTCCGGAAATACACATTTCCTCGCCATGATTAAATTCAATTAGTTTAGTGCGCAGTTCTTTATTCATTCTCAGATGTTTCACCTCCTTCGTTGTTTTCGCCTATTTGATATTGATCCGCTTTCTCTGCGTTGATATAATTGAGTGATTGGAGAAATTTATCCGCATCTGGTGGCGGTGGTAAGTTAAAAATGTTTGCCGTAGTGCCTTTCGATATAATACCCAGTTCTTTTAGTGCGCTGAACATTCTCACCTTGCTCATGGTTGACAGATAACTCAATCTGTCCGCAACGAATATAATTTCGTTTCCGTGTTCAAGTTCTCGTTGCGTAAATAATTTTGCGGTAAATTCTTGCGAAAACTGCAATGCCAACGGCTCCAGCACAGCCTCATAAAAAGCTTGGTATTCCGTGTCGGAAAATGCACTGGTTATTATTTTCTCATTTAGACCGAAATAATTATATATTTTAAGTTTTGCGCTGCTAGCAACATCATCATTGACCACTAACGGCACGCTATTTATGTTTAAGTATTCCGCAGTTTCATCAACAACAGCTACACCGCCGCTTCTGTTTGCCGCCAAAATATCTTTAATAAAGGTATTTCTTTTTTCTTTACGATCATTTTCATGCAGCATTCCCTTCAGTTTTAAAACACCTTTGATTTGAGCGGACATTTTAACCGCCGTAACAGTTCCTTCATCAATTGTATGTAATAAATTTACAACAGGGTACAGTGTTGAGTGATTCGACTCTCCGAAGAAAGTGTTATTATGGAAATGCCGTCTAATTGTGATGATATCATCGGCTGGAACGGTAATATATTTATTATTAAATTGAAAATGTAAAAAATAATTACCCTGCTCATCACACATAGCCGTTACATTATTGTAATCTATTGGATGGAGAGCTTTAACAGATCCAAAATCATCACGCTGTATATAGATATAGCTGTTGTTGTTGATGTATAGATTTGAAACTACTTTATATAAAAAATCATATGTACTCATTAAGCTATTGGGTCGATAATCAAGTAACCTGTTTAGATTACTTTTTACAATACTGTTTTTCAATCTATGTTCAGGTTTCATTTTAGCGAAATGCCGAGCGATTGTATCTATACATGTACGAACCACTTCGTTATCATAGAACTCACCGTTGTAATTTGAGATGCTATTTTTATATGTGTTTAGCATCTGGACATTACTTAAATGCTCTGGTTCTTTTTTTGGTTTGCGCCCAAAAATTGTATTGAAAATGTTTCTTTTTTTTATTATGTTCACCCCCTCATTTTTATTTTATCAGATTAAGAAACTGCTGGTGGTGGTCGAGAAGAATACGATATCCACAATACAGACTTGCCGTACCGTCTATACGTTTCTTTTTATTACTCGACTTATCAAATTTGATATTCCCCGCAGCATCAAAAATTGCCGTTGTATTTGTCAAACACCAAAACAGTAATTTGTTATTATTATAGTTAATTAATTTATCACGAAAATCAGCTTCCATTTCTTTCATGGCAGGGGAAACGGACTTATACCCTTGCCTCACCGCAACAGTATCAAAGCCTTTTTGTTGCATTTCTTGTACCCAATATGAAGAATTCCATTCGTCGTAACCTATTTTATAAGGAATTATTTTTAATTCTTTTACTACCAAATCGAACCAATCGGTAACATCGGAGTAGTTTATCTTATTGTAGCCAGACAACGATAAAACGCCTTGTTTCATAAAAGCTGTGTACGGTATTCCATCTTCTTTTTCTTTCTTCAAAGCCATATTGGCGGGTATCCAATAATGTTGTAACACATATTTTACAGGATCGTTTTTCTTCATACAAATAATAGTTGCACAGGTAAGATCACCAGTGGAGGAAAGGTCTACCCCACCAACACAATAAGAACCCCTGAACATGTTAATATCGAAAGTACTGGTGTTTTGTAATACCTCATAAGGCAGCCAAGCGTTACTATTCGTTGCCTTCAGGTTAAACTCTTTGGTGAGAACAGTGGGTTTAAATGATTCTTCATTTTTCGCCCGTTCCACATAGGATTCTAATGTTGTTTTCTGTTTTATGCTCCCTAGACCTGGATTAGTTTTTATCCAACAATCTTGATTTAGCCACTCATCCCTATCATCAAGCTCATATAAAAAGGGTATAAAAGTATCATCTGCTATGACTCCATCCAGAACATTACAAGCGTAGTCATATAGACTATCATATAGAGATTCTCGGATAAATCCGGCTGTTGTGATAGTGAGCATGAGCGGCTGATCTCGTGTGCTTTGTGATTCTTTTATTACATCATACAAATTCCTATCTTTAATAGCATGGCATTCATCCACGATTCCCAGCTGAGCGTTTAATCCATCTTGCGTGGAGCTTTTATTACAGATTGGCTCATATACAGATAAGGAAGCATCGAAATATAAATCGTCTTTTCTCTTTCTTATGTGCTTTGATAGATCCGGCGACTGTTTAACCATATTCCACGCTTCGTGGAACACAATCTTCGCCTGTTTTAACGTGGTAGCAGCACAGACCACCTGTGAGCCTTTTTCGGTGAGCATCTCATATAATCCTATACCGCTGGCGAGTGTTGATTTTCCATTTTTACGTCCAACCAGCACAAACCATTCTCTGACTCTCCGTAGTCCAGTTTCGGAATTTATAAATCCATAAACAATCTGGATCATCGCTTTCTGCCAAAGCTCTAAGTGGATAGGCTTACCAGCCCATCTTCCCTTGCTGTGACGGCAAAATTTTTCTATAAAAATAATTGGTTTTGAAGCTTTTTCGATATCGAAAATATATGGATGTTTTGGATTTTCTAATTCACCAACAATTTTTTCATATAACTTTTTTATTTTTTGACCAACGATAATCTCACCGCTTTTAATTTTCGCCCAATATTCAAATATGTAATTAACCATTGAGAAACTTAGTCAACTCATCAACTGAGTTTGATTTAACGCTGGGTGGTAGGTATCTAATTAATTGATTTATAATTGAACTATAATTCTTCAACAAATTATTATAGCTTCTAACGAGCGGTGATTCTGTTATATTACCGGTGGCGGTATACCCTATCACGCCATTTTTATTAATCTCTGTTTTGAGTTTGCTAAGTAAGCCAGACATGTAAATAGCGTTATTAATCAAATCATCTACTATCGTTTTTTTATCTTCTTCAATATTATCAAATATCTTTTTCAATTTTGTTTTGGTTGCCATCGTCATCCCTCCTTTATATATCTGTATACCCCTAAACTACCGTACAAGCTATTTAACGTTCATTTTGGTATATTTATACTATCGTGTTGATTTGTTTCAAATTATCGCAAATTTGAGCGTTTTTCTGCAATCTCTCGTGAGATATCCTCATGGAGAGGTTTTTAAAGGGAAGCACCGGTTTACAAATGTAGTCATTATTCTGAAAACAGATGGGGGGCTTCAACCAAATTCCCATCTTTGTCAAACATCAAACCCTCCCGACAGACTTCCGCTTTCCCATGATGAATCCTTTCATGACATAAAACGCAAACACAGATCAGATTATCAATTCCCCAGACGATATTAGGATTATTAACATTCTCATCATTAACCTCCACTTTATGATGTGCTACACTTCCCCTGTCACCGCATAGCTCACACATACCCCCAGCACGATTAATAATGAACTCCCTCACTCGCCGCCAACGCCTACTGTTATAGAACTTATATCTAGCCATCAGAATATCCTATATTTAAGCAAGCCTTCTTTAATAGCCTCATCCAATAACTGGCTATATTCTTCTTTAAACGATTTAATAAGCTCCTGCTTTCTATCGTTAAACTCCTGACTCACTTCCACATTATGTAATTTATTTTTTTCAGATAATTCAAAAAACCTTTTTTCAAATTCATTTGTTTTTTCAAATATCCAAACCATTAATTTTGGTTCTTTTCTGTTTGGTCGTACGTTTATTAAATTGTATTTTTCTTTTATTAATATCAAAGCTATTTTTTTATTTAAAACCGCAAAAGTATTAATATTAATCTCTCCTTTTCCTGTGTTGGCTGCAACGTTTCCCCGCTCCAAAGGAGCGGCTATATTTTTTTGACAATGCGATAGATACGAAGATAAGAGGAACGGAGTACCCCGAAAAGTGCCTTAAACCCTTGTGGCATATGGCTTTGTTATGCTTTTGGTTTGTCCAGAAAATGACACGCTCCCTTTTTACACTCAAAGTCATATGTAGCAACGAATAATAGCTTTTTGGCATAAAATAATCTGTCCAGAAAATGACACGCTCAAATGTTAAATCGTGATTCATTGAACAATTTGCTCACATCGGAATGTCTGGAACCGCCATAATAAACAATTGGATTTATCATTATAAAGTTGTTTTCAATTTTCCGGCTGCCTATAGACACAAAGCCGACGAGATATTGATCTCGTTTCTGTCTTTTATTGTATACGGTGCAGCTCGCCATTTCTTTTTTGAGCCTTCGGGCGTTGGAGCGACTATACCCAACCACATCACAGACATCTCCCATCGTTATGGGTTCAATCAATTCCGCATCCGATTCCCATGGGTTCCGGCAAAGTATATTATGATGGCGATTAACAAACGGTAGGATAGCGTATATATGCGAAAGAAATTTATGTGTTGCTGTGCTGTATAGCTCTCGCATCGTATCGATATATATTCTTGTGATGCTTCTATTCTGCTCAGCCAATTGGGCTACATATTTACCATGCAGGTTTCCCTTGAACAATATATTTTGATTAATCGAATATGTATCATTTTGATTGTCTATGATTATATTTTTTTCAATAACTTCTTTCCAAAAAATATGTGCCAAGCTGTTTGAGATGTTCAATATTTGAAATATTTGTTTTTTATTCAAGGGTCTGTTGTTATCCGCCATGAGAACACCATCGTAATTAATATATGTAGATAGAAATATAACTCGTGTTAAATTTGCCGGAGCTACCCCAATATCAAATTTTTCCAAAATATTGTACACCCCCCATATGAAATTAATATCACCTTTTTTTATATATTTTTCTTTTTCTATTGCTTTTTGATTTTTGATTTGCCACTGTTCGTCTGTTATGAGAAATTTAACATTTTCGTGGACTTCGCCTGTATTTTTGTTTATAAATGTTTCCGAAATAATATCACGTCCTTATTTATATTTTTCCCCTTTTCCAAGGGGTTTCGGCGATACCATAAAGGTACATCAGCAGTATTGGCTGATTAGCTGTAAGGGGATTACACCTCAGTTGTTGCCCAGCGTGTTTTAGTCAAGTTTAGGAGGAGGCGGGAATCGAACCCGCTACAAAAACACGCAAATCTTTCCCAGCTTTAGATTTTCAAAATCCCTGCTCTTTTAAAAACAGGTCGATTTTAGCAATGTAGTAATTATCTATGGTGTACACATCATCTAAAAAATAATATAATACCCGCCGACTAACTCTTGTCTGTCTAACCACAAAGCTTTTTGTCGAGCCAGTACTCAAAAAGAAATATTTCAATCTCTCTCTTACCTTATCATGCATGAGTACACTCCTTATATATCAAAATGTTTTAACAAATAAAAGCCTTCCAAACGTAATTTAATTTTGAAAGGCTGCTCGCTATCACCGTTTGGTATCAAATCGATTAATTCAGCTTTATGCATTTTCTTCATGATATCATCGATCGCAGCGTTAGAGTAGTAAGCGAAGTGATCATAAAATGGTGAATACCGCCACTCCGTTGGGTTATATTCATATCTGCCAAAATCATCTCTTACAGCTAATTTTTCCAATATTTCTATCATTAATATTTTTTCGCTCATGTTTATATCTCCTTTTTTATTCATATTTTTTTAACATACATATTTTTTTGCAAAAAAAATTGCGACAATGTTAAACAAGTCGCTTCCATTATAGTGACAGACTAAAATTTACGAATCCAATGTTTTCAATGCTTCGTGGGTTATAGCTAAAACTATAAACAAGCTGTAAACCCTTACAGGCATTGGTCTTTTTACACTTTTTTGTTTTTGATAAAACATAGCGTAACAATTAGGCTTTTTTGCAATAGTAACGTTCTATTTCCTTTTCAAAATTCAGCCTTACACACCTCTTTTCATTTTTAATTGTCCTCGCTCATATTTTGAAATTATATTTTCAACGCTTTTTATTTCTTCAACATAATATTTTCTTACTGTTTTATATATATTGACAGTTGGATGATTTCTGCGAATATAGGTGGCTACCTCTTTAGATATTTGTTGCAAACTTTTTGTCACTCCTATTTTGTATTTTTATACATGCTCTCCATTATAGCGACATAGCCATAGCCAAAAAACCTAATGATAGCAAAGGTTTGTCAAAATTGGCATAAATTAAAAAAAGACCGTAAACCCTTACAGGCATTGGTCTTTTTACACTTTTTCGTTTTTGTTAATTGCTAAGCTAAATTTTTCTTTCTCTTCTGCATTAATATTCTTTGATATTCTAATCTATATATTCGTTCGCAATCGTTACATCTATCTGATTTTGTATCTTTACTAACAACTTCAAAAACCTTACCACAATCAATACAAGTTAAAACTTTTGTTTTTATTGGTTGGTAATATTGAATATCAGTCGAACAGTTTTTACAATACTTTTGACTGTTTGCCTTTGCGTAAAATGGATTTTCGCATTCTTTACATAGTTTTATACGAGCCATATTACAGTAATAATCTAAATACCAACCAACATTATTAAAATCCCGTATTGAAAATGCAATATCGCCACTTGGAACGCACTCTTTTAAAAAATCCAATATTATAAGTCCGGAATGAAGTAAAGATATAAGTCCTTTATGATTATGAGCCATATCATATATAGCATCTTCATGAATTTTAACATTGGATGGAACGTTTGCCATATCTTTTATGTTTTGATACTTTTTTTTATCGCCTTTAAAATATAAGCTATTATATTCTTTGTTGTTTCTAATTTCATAAATATATTTATTTAACTTCATTTGCACTAAAAACGCAAGTAAAATCTTTTTGTAGTTATATTGAATATCTAATGATAAAATATATTCTAATTCTTGCTTATATATATCAATCTTTTCTACACGAATTAATTTTTGTTTTTTATCTCTGGATCTGTTTAAAGTAGCATCTATAATTTTATAATATCGAGCGATATTAAAAGACGGGATACATCCTTCGCAAAATTTTATTAAATATTCTTCTCGTTTCGCTGGTTTTAGATTTAAAACATCTCTGTAATATAGGGTGAGTAACCTCATCTCTGTGGGATAATATTTAGTTAAAAATCTACCAGCTTTATAAATTTCTTCAGCATATGTAAGTTCATCGTATTTATAATTTTTGTTTGTTATTGATGCCATGTTGTTGCCGCTTCACTGCGTAGACTTCTGTTCTAAGTGTTGTATTATTTTCTTCTATTTCGTATATATTTTTAACAGCTTGCTTTTCATCATCATCTAAATATGCTTCAGGGTATTCATCTATATCTTGGTAATTATCATCAATACTTATACTTGCAAAGCCAAATCTCCATTCAGAATTTGTCATTACATTTAACGATATGTAGGCTTCTATCTCATCAAAGTCAATACCTTTGTAATCATTAATCTCTTCATACCAGCTCTTAACCGATAAATCTATTAGCTCTGGTATGGAATCGGTAATTATTGCAATGAACCTAACATTTCCATACTTATCGTGTATGAAATGCGGTTCTATAAAATTTGTTATTTTGATATCTAAAAATTTATCGCCCAAATTTACTTTCATATCTTTACTCCTCAACATACTTGATTTTTCAATGAATATATGATAAAATACAGATAGATTTATATTTTAAAATATATTTCGGTGTAGTAGTGGTTTTTTGCTTGTTGGGGCAACCACTACTTTTATTTTTTTCTTTGATAATCGGACAAATCATCTTCATCATCTTTAAAATCTAAATCTTTCTTGATCAGTTCCACTATATATTGTTGGATGGATAAGTCATCATCGAAAGTTTTATATTTTAATGCCTTGTGTAATTTATCGGAAAATCTGACTGTTATTGATTTAATACACCTACACCTCCCTACATTATATGATATTATACGCTAAAACATTCGTGAAGTCAATAGATTTTGACAAAAAAAGATGGTAATAATTAAAATTTTCCATTAACAGCAGATATCTACAGCGACAATAATGAAATATACATGACTGCTCAACAGTTGGGTGAGTGCTTGGGGTATAGCAACCCGAGAGAATCAATAAATAATTTAACATCGAGGAATTCGTATCTAAGAGGTAATAAATTTTCAGTCGAAGTCAAAACGACTTCAACTGACGGAAAGTCATATAACACAAGGTCACTGAAAAAAACCTGTTTTTAAAATTCGTAGATTAATAGTGCATATTTATGCGCTATTATTTCAATGAATAATAGGTAATTTCGATAGTTTTTAGTCAAAAACAAAAAACAACCCCAATCA
>JAQVYP010000014.1 GCA_029004655.1 Oscillospiraceae bacterium
ATAATCGGCGTCGGGTTAATTGATTCGACGCTAAACACCTGCCGGTGTGATGGAATTGGCAGACGTGATGGACTCAAAATCCATTGGTAGCAATATCGTGCCGGTTCAAGTCCGGCCACCGGCACCAAAACAGCACTGAACCAAATGGTTCAGTGCTGTTTTTTTGTAAAGCCGTTGCAGGTGTTTGATATTTTGACATAATATAATATGGTTATGATACTAATCTCAATTAAAAATGGAGATTAGATTTGCGAGGATAGTTTTTGTCCCGCAAGGCGGAGGAGGACAGCGGGCTGGCGCCCGCCGACGACGACAACGCGGCGGGACGAAAACTAGACCGTAAAGATATCTACGTTTTTATTTGAGATTAGTATGATATGGCTAAAGTGAAAATATTCTCTAGATAAAAAAGCAAAAAGCTCAACAATTAACTTAGTTGAGCTTTATATTTGCCAAAGACCACCTAAACGGAGTGAAAAGGTAAGTAAAACTATACAAAAGTTCATATTTTTTTACTTATAGCCGCTTACAGTACGAGTATAATAATTGCAAGAATAGGATTTACAATCAATCCAATATTTGCAATTATCGTTGTAATTATGTCTTGTTTTCTATTGTACAAAAACCAATTACTGTCAAAAGCCGTGTCACTTGTCTTATTTACAAAAGAATTGCTTTTTTTCATGTTGTTCATAGTAATACGAGCGATGATTGCATTTGCAAGTAATATGATGATAAAAGCAACTACAGCCAGTATTATACTTGAAAGAAACGTCTTAACAATTGCATTTTTAATTAAATAATATACACAAAAAGCAATATCAAGCAAACCATATATTAAGAGAATAACCGGTACAACACTTGAAGCACCCGTGAAATGCCGCGCTGCATAGTTTTGTTTGTGCATGATAACGCAAAAGACAATGAAGCATAAATATGGAATTATAATCTCTCCCATTCGACTTTCACCTCCTTGAGTTTACTTTATTGAACAATACCGTATTTATCCTTAAGATACAAGTGTTGCAAGTCAATTATACTTTTATGCGGACTACAAATAAATACTTCATATGCCAACTAACACATATAGTTCGAAAAAAATGTCTTTTGTCTTGGTAGACAAAAGACATTTTTTTCGTTTGGCTGGGGTGGCAGGATTCGAACCTACGGATGCAGCAGTCAAAGTGCTGTGTCTTACCGCTTGACGACACCCCAATATAAAATTAAATTAAATATGCCACGGACGGGAAGCCCGAGGCATATTAACATGTGGGGTGGATAGTCGGATTCGAACCGACGACATCCAGAACCACAATCTGGCGCTCTAACCAACTGAGCCATACCCACCACATATAGTGCAATTCATGCGAAAAGCACATTTGCTATTATAACACAGCATTCATTTTTGTCAAGAGAAAAATGCTATATTTCGAAATCTTCTGCAGAATATTCTTCTGATTTTTTTATCTGTTCTGGGCAGCGTTTAAGTGGATCATATTTAAAGTTTTTGCATTTGTCCTCAACATTCACAACTCCACGCTTAGGACATACAATTAAATCGGTGTCTTTACATCTGATGCCACGGCTGCAATATATACATTTTGGTATCATGTTCCGGCGAAAAAATACATTTGCCACAATGCATCACTCCATAATATGTAATCAAATTTTTATATTATTATTATAACAGATAGAGTGAAAATATTCTACTATTAATCAATTAAACAGAAGGACGATTCTGTTTATAAAATTTTTCTCCTTTCAAAAAGCACAAAAATGTAATGCACAAAAGCATAAGTGCAAGGGAGGCTGGCACGGCCACGGAATAGGATGAGAATTTGATATCATGAGTATTACTGATTACTTGAACTACGCCGGGCATAAAATGAATTGTTACTGCGGTAATAGCGGCTGATATTGCACCATGCGCAAATCGTGATAACATAAAATCAAACAGCTTTGGTTTGATGTCTTTGCATGTTGACAGCACTTGAAACTGCACGGAAAATCCAGCCCATCCAAGGACAAACGAAACTAATGGAAGTGACCCTGTTTGTACCGCAAAGGCGGAGCCGGTTGTAACTTCCAAAATGTAAGAGATATATTTTTGCAAATTTTCTGCAAGTGGTAATGATGTAAAAACGGCAATAATTGCTGAAAACAACACGATCCAACTGCAAATTGAAAACATTGCAAAAGAGGCATCAGCGGTGGAATTAACAAATGCATCAGCAATGCTCGTATTTCCTACATTACTTTTAAAGCTACATGTAGGTTTGCTTTTATCAAACCTTGCCAAAACTATTCCGATTATCAGTGATGAAATAATATGAGAAAATAGCAAAACCCAGCCGCAGGTCTTTGAATGTAACATTCCGTTTCCAACTGCAATTACAATAAATGCAGGTCCGGCATTTACGGAATAATAAAGCATCCTTTTGGCTTCATTAGGGCTGATTTTTTTGCTGTTTAATAATTCGCTAATTAAACGTGCACCGACAGGATATCCGGCAATAAACGACATTAACACTGCTGTGGCGGCTTCTCCGTTAATTCTTAATAATATTCGGCTTAGTGGAGAAATAATTTTTCCAATATAATACGCAAGCCCTGATTTTGAAATGAACAAAGCAAGCACAGTAAAAGGAAATAACGATGGAATTATAATATCGGCACAAATTATTAAGCCGTTAATTGCACCTTCGGTTATAACCGAAGGCATTGCAAATAAAGCTACTGTGACGGCGGAAATAAATATAAACAAAACAATAATTTTAGGAGTAACGTTACATAATTTATATATTTTCATTTAAATCACCAATATAATCTATATGCTAAAATGCATTAATATAGCCTACATTTCATATTTTTTAATAAGGGATAAATATGAAAGGTTGGGAAATGTAATGACCAAACGTAAAATTAAGATTGGAACTGCAAAGCCAAAATCAAGTATTGATTTATTTGGTAGAGCATTTGACATACCTCCCGGAGTGGCCGGAAGTAACGTCAAAATAGAACTTAACGCTAATCGAGAAGCCTGTGTAGATGGTTGTAAGGGCATAATTGAATACTATGACACGCTGATCAAGCTTAATATTGGAAATGGCACGGTGTCGTTTTGTGGCAGGAACTTGCATATTTCGGTGTATAATGCAGATGTTGCCGTTATTATCGGAACAATTCATTCGGTTGAATATTGTATGTGAGGAGGTGTGCACTTGCTTATTTTAAAAATATTTAGATATTTGTATGGATATGTCAGATTCATTGTAATCGGTGAATTTCCTGAGCGTCTCCTAAATCAATTCTCAATAAATGGCATCAGCGCTTGGAATATTATCCGAAAAAAAGATTACATAGAGGCATCTATTTTGGTGCGTGACTATAGGCAAATGAGAAAAGTCAGAGCCAAAAGCGGAGTGCGCACAAAAATTCAGCAGAAATATGGATTTCCGTTTTTAATACGAAATTACAGTAAACGTCTTGGATTCTTGATTGGAATTGCTTGCTTTTTCATGATAATTAGTTTTATGTCATCTTTTGTTTGGAATATTGAAATATGTGGTAATAATTATATTGAGACTGACTCAATATTAAGCGCACTTTATGATTTGGGGCTTAAAGAGGGAACAAAGATAGATGAAATTGATTCAGCCTATTTAAGAACTAAGCTTGCATTAAAAGTTGACAATATTGCATGGGCAGCAATAAATATCGAAGGTTCAAAAGCGACTGTGGATATTAGCGAAAATAAAATTGTCGAAGAAAAAAATTCGTCAGCACCATGTAATTTGGTGGCTAAGTGCGACGGAGTTATATTAAACAGCGAGGTTATTATCGGAAACTCTGTTGTTAAAAATAATACTGCGGTGCTTAAAGGTCAACTGCTTGTGTCTGGCATAGTGGAATATAAGGATGGAAGCTCTTCATTGCGGCATGCTACAGGCAAAGTAAATGCATATACAAACCATACTCTTAGCACAAAAATCAACTTTAAGCAACAAATAACCAGAGAAACTGATAAGGTATGGACTCGCTCTGTATTAAAATTATTTACGATAAATGTTCCGTTATATCTTGGAACCGTAAAAGGGGACTATAATAAGGAAATATCTTCATGGAGATATCAAAACGAAAATATGTACCTTCCGATTACGTTTACTACAGCTGCTTTTACACAGAAGGTTACTGAAGATATGGTGTTTAGCGAACAGGAAACGACCTTGATGGCGAAAGAAAAGCTGATTGAAATTGAAAAAAAAGAGTTGGGAGAAGCAATAATTATGTCTAAAACCGAGAATATTATTGTAAACGAGGATTCAGTTGAAGTTAAAGCAGACTATGTATGTCAAGAAAATATAGCTGTTGAAGAAATTTTATTAATAAGTACTACAAATTAACAACTTTTTGTGTTATAATACCTAATATGTATATTAGTTGTTTTTTCTATAAAAAGAGGTGATTTGATTTTTGTTTGAGCAAACTGTAGATATTGAAAGAATGGAACAAGTCGTTGGTCTGTTCGGAAATATTGATGAAAATATTAAATATATTGAAAAAGAATATAATGTGAAAGTTTGCTCGCGGGGAAGTGAAATAAAGGTTAAAGGTGAGCCTGAAAATGTGAGCAGTGCGATGCGCACTATTAACGGCTTAATGACACTCCTAAACAAAGGTGAAACTCTTAATGAGCAAAATATTAAATATATTATTTCTCTTATTGCTGATAATGATGACGCCAATATCAGTAATTTGACCAACAGTGATTGTGTTTGTATTTCTTCTAAAGGCCGACCGATAAAAGCAAAAACACTTGGTCAGCAAAGATATATTGATAATATAAAAAGCAATACAATAACAATTGGTGTTGGTCCCGCCGGAACAGGCAAAACTTATCTTGCTGTGGCTATGGCGGTTGCGGCATATCGTTCTAAATCGGTTAACAGAATAATTCTGACGCGACCTGCTGTTGAGGCAGGTGAAAAGCTTGGCTTTCTTCCCGGAGATTTGAAACAAAAGGTTGATCCTTATTTGAGACCTCTTTATGATGCATTATTTGATATGATGGGCGCTGAGAATTTCCAAAAGTGTCATGAGCGTGGAGATATTGAAGTTGCACCGTTAGCGTATATGCGCGGAAGAACGCTTGACGAAAGTTTTATTATTTTAGACGAGGCTCAAAATACAACATCAGAACAGATGAAAATGTTTTTAACCCGTTTGGGATTTAATTCTAAAGCTGTCATAAATGGTGATATTACGCAGATAGATTTGCCGCCAGGTAAAAAATCAGGTCTTAAAGAGGTTGTTTCAATTTTGAAAAACATTGATGATATAGCAATCACTTGTTTTGATGAACGGGATGTTGTTAGACATAGGCTTGTTCAAGAAATTATTAAAGCCTACGAACAGCACGATCAATTAAGGAGGAAATTATAAGTGGACAAGTTAAAGGTAATTATATCAAATTCGCAAAGGCTGATTAAAATTCCGTCTGGAATCAGAATGTTGATTCGTCGCGCATGCAGTGCTGTTTTGGTGATGGAAGATTTTGATGGGTCAGCTGAGGTGAATGTTACTTTTGTGGATGATGAAGAGATATGCAGACTTAATAATAAATTCAGAAATATTGATGCTGCAACGGATGTTTTGTCTTTCCCACTAGGCGAAAATGGTGTTTATGACATCAATCCCGAAAGCGGTGCTAAAATGCTCGGAGATGTTGTTATTTCTATCCCGCATGCAATTAGTCAAGCCGAGGAATATGGACATTCACTCCAACGCGAAATTGCATTTTTAACGGTTCATTCTATGCTGCATCTTTTAGGCTATGATCATGTAAACGGTGGATTAGAAACTGTTAAGATGCGTGAAAAGGAAGAAAGGGTACTGATACAGCTCGGCGTTCCGAGAACTTCCAGTTACTCTTTGGATGAATAAAATATATGCTGAATTTCTTGTTTAGTTTTAGATATGCATTTAACGGTATTTGCAAAGCAATAATCACAGGCAGAAATTTTAGGGTGCAATTAGTTTTTGCACTATACATATTGCTCTTTGCCCCTATAGTCCTTAAAAGTGTTGCAGAATGGGCAATAATGTTTACCTGTATTGGTATTGTTATGGCACTTGAATGCTTAAATTCAGCCATTGAGCGCTGCTGTGATTATATTTGCAAAGATAAACACCATGATATTGAATTTGTTAAAGATGTTTCGGCCGGTGCAGTTTTAATCGTTAGTATATGCAGTGCATGTGTAGGTGTTGCACTGTTCTGCTTAAACGGCAGATTTTTTGAATTAATTAGCTTTTGCTCTTCACACCTATGGTACCTTATAGTTCTGATTGCTTTAACTCTTTTAGGTGCTGCATTCATATCTGGAATTTGCTTTAAAAGAAACGGAGATAAAAATGAATAATCAAACAACTGCTTTTATTGCTATTGTTGGCAGACCTAATGTTGGAAAATCATCATTACTAAATAAAATGCTTGGTCAAAAAATTGCTATTGTATCAGATAAGCCTCAGACCACAAGAACAAGAATAATGGGCGTTTTAAATCGAGACGAAGCCCAGGTTGTATATATTGACACACCGGGATTCCATAAACCAAGGAATACTTTGGGAAATAATATGATGAGGGCTGTTCAAAGTGGGCTTTCGGATGTTGATGCAGTAACACTCGTTATTGAAGCGTCACCAAAGTTTAAAGTTGATGCTGAAAATCTTCCTAAAGCAGAGCTTGAATTGATTGCAGAAATAAAAAAAAGAAAATTACATGCTGTATTAGCTATTAATAAAATTGATTTGTTAAAAGATAAGCATGAGTTGTTTGATATAATTTTGGCATATACAAAACAGTATGATTTTGATGCTGTTGTGCCGATATCTGCTCTCACCGGAGATGGTGTTACAGCTCTTATTGATGAACAACTAAAGTTCGTCAAACCTTCGCCGCATTTCTTCCCAGATGATGTAGTGACGGATCAACCGGAACGCACTATGGTTGCGGAAATGATTCGCGAGAAGCTTTTGCAGCTGCTCGACAAAGAAGTACCTCATGGAATTGCAGTTGACTTGGAGCGTTTTTATGAACGTGACAACGCAAACGGCGAACCTATTTTGGAAGTTGAGGCTATTATTTATTGTGAGCGTGAAAGCCATAAAGGTATTGTTATTGGAAAAGGCGGCAATGTTCTTAAAAAGGTCGGCTCAAGTGCAAGACTGGATATAGAAGAATTTTTTGGTTGCCAAGCAGATGTTAAATTATGGGTTAAAGTTAAGGAAGATTGGCGTAATAGAGGCGGAATCATTCATACGTTTGGTCTTGACTAATATTTGCCGTTCATATTTTTGATTACAACAGTTAAAATAATATTACAGTTTCTTTTTGTTTGGACACTTTTTAATCAATATTATTGCATTTGATTATTCCAACTTTTTTGAGAAACGGAGTTTGATATTATGAAAACTGATTTAGCCTGGGAAGAATTCATTAAATCCGGAAAAGTAATCAATTATTTAAATTATTGTAGCTGCCGAGATAATAATCATGGGCAGCGGGAGCGTGACTATGCGACTGTCAACCGATGGGCTGATTATAAAAGAGAACAATGTAGGTGAAAGTGACCGTGCAGTTGTAATACTTACAAGGGACAAAGGTATAATCAGAGCTTTTGTCCCCGGCGCACGCCGATTAAGGAATAAAAATTCCTCATCAACCGGCATGCTTTGCTATTCGAATATTGTTTTGTTTAAAAGCAGAGATACATATAAAATTGATGAAGCATCAGCTATTGAGGTGTTTTTTTCTCTAAGAAGTGATATTGTTATACTTACTGTGGCACAATATATTTGTGAATTGTGTCTTAATCTTGCACCCGAAGAGGATAGGGCGGAGGACTATTTACGTCTTGCGCTTAATTCTCTTCATTTTCTTAGTAAGAATAAATTGCCGATAGAGCTGGTCAAGGCAATCACAGAGCTGCGAATGATGGCGTTATCCGGGTATATGCCAAACTTGGTCGCATGTAATAAATGCTCATTGTATGAGTCGGACAGAATGTTCTTTGATCCGCTTCATGGATTGCTTTATTGCGATAATTGCAAGCCTACGAATGCTATGCTTTTTCGTGTGAATCCTACAGTATTAACCGCAATGCGGCATATTGTATATTCAGAATTCAATAAATTATATTCATTTACAATACCCGACAATGATTTGAAACAATTATCTGAAATTGTCGAGAAATATTTAGTGATGCAAACAGAACATAAATTTAAAACTTTGGACTTTTTACATAGTCTTAATATATAGGGAGAAAAATATGATATTAGACAATGCTTCTTTAGAAAAGCGGCATTTGCGCACATTAGAGCTTGATAAAGTCTTGTCGATGCTGGCCGGACGGACAACATTGTCAGACTCCGCAGAATTGGCTTTACAGCTGATGCCGGTAACAGATATAAGCGCAGCTGAACGACTGCTTATGGAAACCGATAATGCCTATACATTAATTGCACGTTTTGGTGCGCCGTCTTTTGGGTTTGCCAAAAATATTAAAGGTTCGGTTGCTAGGGCAGATGCCGGTGCGATATTAACGATGCGTGAGCTTTTGGATATTGGTGAAACTTTGCGAGTTATTCGCTCGGTTTACGAATGGAGAAAACACTGTGAGGGTGTAGCTGCAAAACATCTTGATGATATGTTTAATGGATTGATTCCAAATAAATATCTTGAAGAAAAAATATTTTTCTGCATAAAGTCTGAAGAAGAAATTGACGACAATGCATCTCCTAAACTGGCGGATTTGAGAAGAAAAATCAGGTCCGCTACACTTAATGTGCGTGAGCGTTTGGAAAAAATGATTAAGTCGACAGATCACCAAAAGCATCTTCAGGATTCAATTGTCACTCAACGTGACGGTAGATTTGTTGTTCCGGTCAAAATTGAATACCGCTCCGAAATACCCGGTCTTGTTCACGACACGTCTTCATCGGGCGCAACATTATTTGTGGAACCGATGGCAGTTGTTGAAGTTAATAACGAATTAAGAGTTCTAAAAGTTAAGGAAAAGAACGAAATTGAGCGTATTTTAGCAGAACTTTCTTCAGAAGTGGCATCTTTTGCAAGCAATATAATCGTTTCATATGATTGCATTGTTCAGCTTAATTTGATATTTGCTAAAGCTTTGTTGGGCTTTGATATGCGTGCTTCTAAACCATCTTTAAATAATGATGGAAAAATTTTTTTAAAAAACGCAAGACATCCTTTGCTGGATAAAAAAACTGTTGTTCCGATAACGGTTGGCTTAGGGGATGAATATGATACATTAATAATCACCGGCCCTAACACAGGCGGTAAAACTGTTACCATTAAAACCATTGGACTCTTAACTTTAATGACAATGTGCGGAATGATGATTCCCGTTGATGACGGCAGTAATATTTGCGTTTTTGATAATATTCTTGCCGATATTGGTGATGAGCAGAGCATAGAGCAGTCACTTTCAACATTTTCGGCTCACATGACAAATTTAGTCTCTATTTTAGATTTGGCAGACAGCCGTTCTCTTGTGCTTGTTGATGAATTATGTGCCGGAACCGATCCTGTTGAGGGGGCAGCACTTGCCACAGCCATTCTAATGCGACTTAGAGAAAAGGGTGCTATTGTTGCCGCTACAACTCACTATGCTGAACTTAAGTCTTATGCTTTGGAAACAGCTGGGGTTTGTAATGCAAGTTGTGAATTTGATGTTGCAACATTGCGCCCGACATACAGGCTTATAATCGGCTTGCCCGGAAGATCCAACGCTTTTGCAATTTCCGAAAGGTTAGGGCTTAACAAAGAAATTGTAACATTGGGGCAAAGCCTTGTGTCAAGTGATAGCTCGAGATTTGAGCATGTGGTTGGCGTGTTGGAGAAGGCAAGATCAGAGGCTGAGCAGGAGTTGAAAAAGGCAGCAATGCTTCGTGCAGAGCAAGAGCAGGCGCATAGGAGCCAGTCTGACAGATTGCAGTCCATTAGCAAAGAACGCGAAAAAATTATTGAAAAAGCTCGATCTGATGCAATGAATATTGTTGATAAAGCGAGAGCAGAATCAAACAAATTATTATATGAACTTGAAGAAATTAAAAAGTCTTCAAAGGAAAATATACTGGCGAGTCTTCAAATGGCAAAATCTTTGCAGAAATCCGGCATTGATAGTTTACAAAATATTGCGGACCCTGTAATAAAAAAAGAAAAGCAGCAGTATATACTGCCGCGTGATTTAAAAATAGGCGATAATGTTGAGATAATTGATATTGAGAAAAAGGCTGTTGTGTTGCAACTAGCTGATAAATCAGGTCAAGTGCTTGTTCAGGCCGGAATTATAAAAACCAGAGTTCCCCTTGCTAATATACGACTGCTTGACGTAAAAGATATTGCTAAAATTAACAGACCCAAAACTAGAAATGTTAGCAGTAATATTGACCGCGCTGTAAGGTCTGCCACAAGTGAAATTAACATGAGGGGTATGAATTGCGATGAAGCAATAATGGAGCTTGACAGATATATCGATAATTCCTTAATTGCGGGGATAGGAATAATCACGATAATTCATGGTAAAGGCACTGGTGTACTTCGCAAAGCTGTCCATGAATATTTGCGTCATCATCAAAGTGTTAAGTCCTATAGGTTGGGCGTTTATGGCGAAGGTGAAAGCGGAGTCACGATAGTTGAATTACAATAAAAAATATGCCGCTAATTTAATAGCGGCACATTTTTTATTTTGTTATAACTTCCGGAATGAATTGCTCGATATCACTTAGGAACTTATCGTCTGAATCAGAATGAGCAATCATAACAATTGGCTTCGTTAAATCCAAACTGAAAATACCCATTATTGATTTCGCATTGACTGTATATTTGCCACTCGTTAAATCGATATCATAATTTTTGCCCATAGCGATATTAACAAACTTTTTAACGTCTTCAATTTGTCCCAAAACAATTGTTCTTTTTAGCAAGGTCTCACATCCTATTTCTTGAAGTCTTTATGTATAATACGTCAAAATCACCGCCATGTCAAGAGATACTGTCACATTTAGTTACGATCCTAAGTATTGTAATGTTACTGATAAAAGTATATAATTAGTTAAATTTTATTGTGAGGTTATTATGAAGATATCATTTTATACACTTGGTTGTAAGGTAAACCAATATGAATCTGAAGCAATCGGGGAGCTATTTGAAGCGGCTGGCCATTCAGTTGTTCCAATTGAAGATAATCCCGATTTTATTATAATCAATTCTTGCACTGTTACCGCTGAAAGCGACCGCAAAACAAGGCAGGTAATCAGGAAATACAAGAGGGAACATGAAAGTACGGCGATTGTTTTAACCGGCTGCATGGCTCAAGCTTTTCCGGAAGAAGCCCAAAAAATATTTGAAGCTGATTTGGTTCTTGGAAATATTAAACATAATGCGTTTGTTGATATTTTTGAAAAATACTTAAAAGATAAAAAGCGCATTATTGATGTTTTAGAGCACGAAAAAGGGGAGCGCTTCGGCACACCGTCTATTTCTAAATTTTCCGATCACACCAGAGCTTTTATGAAGATTGAAGACGGCTGCAACAATTTTTGCTCCTATTGTATTATCCCAAAGGCCCGAGGACGTGTGCGTTCGCGCTCAATAGAAGATATAAAAAAAGAAGCCCAATCTTTAGCAGAAACCGGTTTTGTCGAAGTTGTGCTTGTTGGTATTGATTTATCTGCATATGGTGAAGATTCAGGGCTGGAGCTTTGTGATGCAGTTAAGGCTGTAAGTGAAATTGATAAAATTAAACGTATTCGCTTAGGTTCTCTTGATTCTGATGAACTTAGTGATAAGGTGCTGGAATATCTGGCATCTTGTGAAAAATTCTGCCCACAGTTTCATTTATCATTACAGTCAGGTTGTGACAAGACTTTAAAGGCAATGAACCGTCATTATGATGCTGAGTTTTACAGGAATTTAGTTGATAGAATAAGACAGAAATTTGATAATCCTTCTATTACAACCGATATTATGGTCGGTTTTCCCGGGGAAACTATGGAGGATTTTAATACTTCTCTTGACTTTGCCAAGGAAATTGGGTTTGCACGTGTTCATGTTTTCCCTTATTCGCGCCGAAAAGGCACAAGAGCTTACGATATGGATAATCAAATTTGCAGAACTGAAAAAGAAAGTCGAAGTAAGCAGATGATTGCTGTGGGCAATCTTTGTGAAGCTGGTTTTTGTGCATCGCAAGTCGGATTAGTTTCACCAGTTTTGTTTGAGCAACAAGAAAATGGTTTTTGGGAAGGATATTCGCCGAATTATACCCGTATCAAGGTAAAATCAAATAATAATCTTTCCCGACAAATAAAAGAAGTAAAAATCATATCTGCTGAACACGATTTTTGCTATGGTGAAATAGTAACCGAATAATATAAAAAGGTGCTATCTTTTTAGACAGCACCTTTTGTTTAAAATCTTTATTTAGACTCTTCTTGTCCGTAATATTTATCCATGATATTCTTAATTCTATCAACAGGATTAAGTAATGTGCTGATTGAATTATCATAATTAAGAGTGTTAACTAAGAGAGCAATATATTTTGACATATCAACACGTTGATACCACTCACGCTTTAAAAGCTCTTCATTTGAATAAACTAAGTTGGTTGTGAAAACTTTGTCAATCTTACCTTCTGCATAGAATTTATCAAACTTGTCCAGTCCTTCAACGAAAAGACCAAATGTTGTAAAAATAAATATTCTTCTTGCATTTTTTTCTTTTAACTTCTCGGCAATGTCCAACATAGAATCACCGGAGGAAATCATGTCATCAACAATTATAATGTCTTTACCTTCCACATCATTACCCAGAAACTCATGAGCTTCAATTGGATTACGCCCGTTAACAACAACTGAATAATTGCGGCGCTTATAAAACATTCCAAGATCCAGACCTAAAACAGATGAATAATAAATACATCTTGACATTGCGCCTTCATCAGGAGAAACAATCATAACATTTTCACGGTCAATTTTAATATCAGAAACATTTTTTAAAATCGATTTAATCATCTGGTAGGTCGGCATAACATTATCAAAGCCGTCCAAAGGAATAGCATTCTGGACTCTTGGGTCATGTGCATCAAAAGTAATAATATTCTTAACACCCATTTGAACAAGTTCTTGTAGGCCGAGTGCACAATCCAAAGATTCACGCGAGTTGCGACGATGCTGACGTCCTTCATAAAGCATGGGCATAATAACTGTAATTCTACGGGATTTTCCACCCAGTGCTGCAATTACACGCTTTAAATCTTGAAAATGATCATCAGGACTCATTGGAACAATTTGTCCATACATATTATAAGTAACGCCGTAATTAAAGCAGTCACAAATAATGAATGCATCAAGACCTCTGGCAGTGTGCGGAAGTGTACCTTTTGCTTCGCCTGTACCAAATCGAGGACAGTTTGCTTGAATAACATAAGTATGTTCTTCCGGCATTCCTCTCCACTGCATCAGATAGTAATCAACCTGTGATGCTATTTTTTCACAGCCACTCATACTAATTATTGCCAAATCACCATAAGGTGTATGCTTGTAACAACTTTCTGACATTGAAAAACCTCCTAAATCAAATAACATAATTATAATAACATATATTTTTAACGTAAAAAAGCCCTAATCAACAAATAATTACAATTTTTATGACGAAATATAATTGCCAAATAGCGCATTTTTTGTTATAATAATCAATGTTACGTTTAATAATAAATCTGAGAAGGTGCGAAATGCTTAATGTTACATTGTTAACATATACCCCACAACCGGAAAAAACTGTTGCAGCTGCCGCAAAACTATGCTATTCGTCATCAACAATAGATAATATAATGGATGGGCTTACCCCAGAAAAATCAGCATCATTTGTAGAAATGTTATCCGAAATCGGTCATGAAAGTCCGATTGAACATGCATACTTTACTTTTGGCGTTGAGGGTGTTTCAAGAACATTGCTCGCCCAAGTTACTAGACATCGCATGGCTTCGTTCTCGGTGCAAAGCCAAAGATATGTCGTTGCAGACCAATTTGAATATATCATTCCACCCGAAATTGAATCTGATGCAGTTGCTAAGGATATTTATTTGAAAGCAATGGAAGATGGTCAAAAAACTTATGATCGTCTTGCTGATATTTTAAAAGAAAAGCATAAAAAGCAAATGATTGCAGATGGAATGGATGAAAAAAGTGCATCACGTGCCGCAGAAAAGAAAGCGATTGAGGATGCGCGTTTTGTTTTGCCTAATGCATGTGCAACAAAAATGGTGATAACCATGAATGCGAGAAGTTTGCTTAATTTCTTTCGTCTTCGTTGCTGCAACAGAGCACAATGGGAAATTCATGAAATGGCTGACAGAATGTTGGCTCTGTGTCTCCGAGTTGCTCCTAATTTGTTTAAAAATGCAGGACCTTCTTGTGCAGTCGGTGCTTGCTCTGAAGGTAAAATGAACTGTGGTAAAATTGTACAAGTGAGAGATAAATATAGTAATATGAAAATAGGTAAATAATTCTTGTTGAGGAATTGATAATAATGGGAAAACTTATTGTAATTGAAGGGCTTGACGGAAGTGGAAAATCAACTCAACTTGGACTTTTACCGGACAAACTTTTAAAAAAGGGTATTGAGTCGAAAGCTGTTTCTTTTCCTGATTATGATGACCCGTCAAGCACTCTTGTCAAAATGTATTTATCAGGTGATTTTGGCAATAAACCTGGTGATGTCAACGCATATGCAGCCTCTATTTTTTATGCTGTCGACAGATATGCAAGCTATAAACGTCACTGGGGAGAGTATTATAAAAACGACGGATTGATACTTTGCGGCAGGTATGTTACATCTAATGCGGTTCATCAAACAGCCAAGCTTCCTAGAGAAGAGTGGGAACCATATTTGAAGTGGCTTTATAATTTGGAATATGAAAAGATTTGCATTCCAAAGCCTGATTTAGTAATATTCTTAGATATGCCACCTGAGGTTTCACAGAAAATGTTGACTACCAGATATGGTGGCGACGAATGCAAAAAGGATATTCATGAGCGTGATGTTTCATATCTTGAAAATTGCCGCAAATCAGCTCTTTTTGCTGCTGAGTTTTCCGGTTGGAAAATTATTAAGTGCGCTGAAAATGGTGCCCCAAGAACAATTGACTCAATTTCTGATGATATATTTGAAGAAGTTCTGAAACTATTTTAGGAGTATTATATGATTTATGTATTTTTGGCAAGCGGTTTTGAGGAAATTGAGGCGCTTGCAGCCGTTGATATTTTAAGACGAGCGGAATTAGATGTGGTGACTGTCGGAGTCGGTGAAAAAGTAGTAACAGGTTCACATAAAATTCCGGTTTATTGTGATGTAATGGATTGTGAAATCTATCCCGATGAAAATTGTACCGGCGTTGTTTTGCCGGGTGGTATTCCCGGAGCTCTTAATTTAGAAAAATCACAAATTGTTCAGTCGTTTATTGATTATGCAAATGACAATAATATTTTAATTGCCGCAATTTGTGCAGCTCCTTCAATTTTAGGGCATAAAGGCTTGCTTAAAGGTAAAAAAGCTGTTTGTTTTACAGGATTTGAGGAACAACTGCTTGGTGCAGAGATTCAGCAAAGTGCTGTGTATCGTGACGGCAATATAATTACGGCTTGTGGCGCAGGTGCTGCAATTAAATTTGGCCTTGAATTGGTTAAAGCATATTGCGGCATTGATGAAAAGAATCGCTTGGAGGCCGCAATGCTATGCGACCGATAGATATTAGAATTTATAAAACTGACATACGGGAGAGAATCAAACAGTCGCGCAGAGAATTAAAAACTGAAGAAAAAGAAAAGCTTGATAGATTCATAGCTTCAAATGTAAGACGGCTTTTTCAGTATAAATATTCAGATACGCTGTTGTGTTATGTTTCTACTCCAATTGAAGTTGACACAATAAATATAATACAAAACGCATGGAAAGACGGTAAGCGTGTTGCAGTCCCTCGCTGTATTCCTGACACCAGATTAATGGATTTTCACTATATCACTTCGTTTGACCAGCTTAATGTGGGAATGTTTCGGGTGATGGAGCCGGATATTTCTTTGCCTATTGTTAATAATTTTGATAAATGTCTCATGCTTGTCCCTGCTTTAGCATATGATAGAAGGGGATATAGACTTGGCTATGGAAAAGGCTATTACGACCGCTATATGTCTAAATTTACCGGGGTTACCGTTGGCATTTGCTATTCATCTGATGTCAGATATCATTTGTATCATGGAAAGTTTGACCGTTCTGTTGACACTGTTGTTACCGATAAATGGATAAAAAAATCTCAAAGACAAAGACGCGACCGAATTAATTAAACATTAGTTCTTTAGAAACTCTGTTTTTGAGAATTTGGAGGATGAATATGGACGAAGAGCTTAAAACTGAAGGTACTAAAATTCCTGAAACTGATAATAATCAGCAAGAGGAACAAACAGTTTTTTCTGATGATTTTATTATTGGAAAGAATTTTTCTATTGATGAAGAGGATTCATTAACCGAGGCGGATTTGGTTTCACAATATAGTGAAGAAAATGACACGTCAGATACAAAAGATGATAAATGCAAGGGTAAAAAGGCAAAGAAAAAAGGTTGTGTTGGAGCACTTTTTTTAATTATTGCTATATTTGTAGCTTCTGTTTCTCTTGCTGCTGTAATTGTATTAATGTGCATTGATTACCTTGGCATAGGAAATTCAGGTACATATGAAGTTGAAATTCCTAAAGGTTCTGCAACTTCTCAAATTGCAGAGAAGTTAAAGGATCAGGGCGTAATTAAATCTGATATTTTATTTAGAATCTATTCTAAATTAAAGGGATATGACGGAACATATAAATACGGCGTCTACATTTTTAGCGGTGATACCGGATATGATGACATTATTATAAAGTTACAGGATGAAGGTGAACAAGCTGATAGTGTTGAGGTTATGATTCCCGAATGTGCAACAATCGATGAAATTGCTGTAATTTTAGAAGAAAAAGGTGTTTGCACAAAAAGTGAATTTATAGATGCCGTGCAGCACTCTGATTTTAACTATGACTTTATTGCCGAGATTCCATCAACTCAGGTTTACTATCGACTTGAAGGCTATTTATACCCGGATACTTACGAGCTTTATAATTATGGTGGCAAAACTTGCGCAGAGTTTGCAATTGAAAAAATGCTTACTAATTTTGATCAAAAGGTAACAGGGCAAATGCGCGATAAAGCTACCGAAATGGGACATTCGCTTCACGAAATTATGACTATGGCATCTATTATTGATCTTGAGGCAAGCAGTGGCACGGGTGTTGATAAACAAAATGTTTCTGCTGTATTTTATAATCGTCTTGCATGGACAGAGGAGCCTAATTTACTGGGCTCAACTCCAACCTCCGCATATCCTTACGGTAGCGGAAGATATGATACAAATAAATCAACGGGATTACCTCCGGGTCCATTGTGTGCACCTAGTTATGATTCTATTTATGCGGCCTTGTATCCAACAGCGGATTTTACTGCCAGTTATTTCGTGACTGACAGTGATATGGCTTTCTACTATAACGACACATATGATCAACATCTTGCTATTATTAGAAAATTGAAACAACAAGGTAAATGGGTAGGTTAGTTTTGTTGCTGGTTTTGAAAGAGGAATTTGAATTTGAATAAAAGTTTGGAATTGTTATCTCCGGCAGGTGATATTGTCAGATTAATGGCCGCTGTCGATTATGGAGCAGATGCGGTTTACTTGGCAGGAGAAGAATTTGGGATGAGAACGGCCGCCTCAAACTTCGGTGAAGAAGATTTGAGAAAAGGTGTTAAATATGCGCACGATAGAGGAGCCAAGGTCTTTGTTGCATGCAATACCATACCGCACAATGAAGAAATGCCGAGAGTTCCTGCATTTCTTGAAATGGTTGCAGATACCGGCGCAGATGCATTTATTGCTTCCGATATCGGAACAATGGGGCTAATTAAAAAATACGCACCTAATCAGGAATTACATGTTTCTGTTCAATCAGGTATTTGTAATTATGAAACCGCTCGTGCTTTTTATGATATGGGTGCAAAGCGAATTGTTGTAGCGCGCGAGCTTTCGCTAAATGAGATTGCGGAAATTCGTGCAAAAACCCCAAGCGGTTTAGATATTGAAGCATTTGTTCATGGTGCAATGTGTGTGTCGTTTTCTGCAAGATGTTTGTTGTCTTCGTATATGACCGGTCGAGATGCAAACAGGGGAGACTGCGCTCAGCCTTGCCGCTGGAGCTATTCGCTGATGGAGCAAAATCGAGAAGGTCAATATTTTGATGTAACAGAAACGGATAAAGGAACTTATATTTTAAATGCAAATGACCTTTGCATGGCTCAGCACATAAAAGAGTTGGCTGATGCCGGAATATTCAGTTTGAAAATAGAGGGTCGTGCAAAATCACATTATTATGTTTCTGTTGCAACGAATGCATATCGCGGAGCAATTGATGCTTACTATGAAAATCCAAATATAACAACTCCGGAATGGGTTACTGAAGAATTAAACAAAATCAGTCACCGTAATTATTCAACCGGATTCTATTTTGGCACCCCTAAAAATGAACAAACACATTCATCTTCAGGATATGTTCGAGATTATTCTGTCGCCGCAATTGTTGAAGGATACGAAAACGGTTGCTTGATTGTAAGATTGAAAAATAAATTCTTAATTGGGCAAGAATTAGACTGCTTGGAGCCACATTGCAAACCATTTATCATAAAAGTTGATGAAATGTTTGACGAGAAGGATAATTCAATTGACTCTGCTCCGCATCCAATGATGATTGTAAAAATACCATATGACCGCGAAGTAAAAAAAGGCTCTCTTTTAAGAATGAAAGCCTGAGTTTTTGATTTATACTAATTCCAACTAAGAGCCAT
>JAQVYP010000015.1 GCA_029004655.1 Oscillospiraceae bacterium
TTTAGATTATACGGTTATTAATTTAAGCATATAGATAAAGACATTCAAAAACCGCCCGTTTTTACGGGCGGTAAAAATTATTTGTCGAATTTTCTTTTTATCTAATTACCTATTTTCTTTTTATCCAATTACCTAACTTAATCAACTCACCAATAACAAGAGGCGTTAGCGAGAGCAATATAATTTCTAACCATTCTGTGCTGTTAAGAGCAACCAATTCAAATACACTTCTCAAAGGTGTAAGCAAAGCTATAAGCATTAGTGCGGTAGATAGACAAAACGCAAATAACATATAAACATTTGAAAAGAATCCAACTTTGAATAATGAGTGGTTAGAACGTGTGTTAAAAGAATGAACAATTTGAGAAAATGCTAAAACAGCAAAAGCCATAGTGTTTCCATATATAGCGTCGTTATCGCTAAAATGGTAACGACCTAGGGCATATGCCACTAATGTTATTACTCCGAACATTACTCCTTGCCAAGCAGCGGTGAAACCCATTCCATGTGCAAAAAAACTTTCGTTTTTATTGCGTGGTTTCCGATCCATAACATCATGTTCGACAGGCTCCATTCCCAAAGCTAAAGCAGGCGCACTATCTGTTACTAGGTTTATCCAAAGTAATTGAACTGCAATAAGTGGGGAAGCACCAAATATAAGCATTCCGAAGAAAACGGAAATAATTTCACCCAGGTTGCAGCTTAAAAGGAAATGAACAGATTTTTTGATGTTATCGTAAATTCCTCTGCCTTCTTTAACGGCAGTAACAATTGTTGCAAAGTTATCATCGGTTAATGTCATTGCGGCAGCACCTTTGGCAACATCTGTTCCGGTTATGCCCATTGCACATCCTATGTCAGCAGCTTTTAGAGCAGGTGCGTCGTTAACGCCGTCTCCAGTCATAGCAACAACATGACCTTTATCCTTCCACGCGTTCACTATGCGGATTTTGTCTTCGGGCGAAACTCTGGCATAAACTGCAATTTGTTCAATGTTTTCAAACAATTCTTCGTTGCTCATTTTTGACAATTCAGCTCCGCTGACTGAGCGATATTCCGGTGTCATAATTCCAATTTGATTTGCAATTGCAGTTGCCGTAGCTATATGATCACCGGTAATCATAACAGTTCTGATTCCAGCCTTGTGGCAAAGGGCAACGGCATCAATAACTTCAGGTCTGGGTGGATCAATCATTCCAACCAGTCCAACAAAATTAAGGTCATATTCAAGTGCTTCACTTGTTGGGTTTGAAGGAGCTTCGTCAAGCTGCTTTATTGCAACGCCTAGAACTCTAAGTGCCTCATTACCCATGGTGTCGTTAGCTTCAAGTGCTTTGGCGAAATTTCCTTGCGAACAACGTGAAATCAGAATATCAGGTGCACCTTTTGTTATTGAAAATATCTTACCGTCAATCATATTGATGGTGGTCATTAATTTGCGATCAGAATCGAAAGGCAGCTCACCGAGTCGAGGATAAATGTTATCCAGTTCATTTTTCGAAAGGTTGTTGTATTTCATTGCGGCAGCAACTATACCTGTTTCGGTTGGGTCACCGAAGTGAACAACATTACCGTTTTGAATTTCAACACGTCCATCACAGCACATAGCGCCTAATTTTAAAAGCATTTCACCATTTTGACTGATTTTCTCTTCGGTTAAATCAATTATATTTTGTCCGTCAAACAATTTAACGAGAGTCATGCGGTTTTGAGTTAGTGTTCCTGTTTTATCAGAGCAAATAACAGATGCGCTGCCAAGTGTTTCCACAGCCGGTAATTTACGAATAATGGCATTGCTTTTAACCATGCGTTGAACTCCAAGTGCCAAAACCACAGTTACAATCGCAGGCAGACCTTCCGGAATGGCGGCAACAGCCAAAGATATAGATGTCATAAACAGCTCTAATATTTTATCCGCATAGGTTTGATCGACAGCTGGACCCTGAATTAATCCAACGACGAAAATAATTCCGCAAATAATAAGGGCTACAATTCCTAACGTTTTGCCGAGATGTGCAAGCTTTATTTTTAATGGTGTTTCTGTGCTGTCGGCAGACTCAAGCATGGTTGCTATTTTGCCCATTTCGGTATTCATTCCGGTTTCGGTAACAATTGCTTTACCGTGACCGTAAGCAACAGAGCAACCGGCGTATACCATGTTAAGGCGATCACCAATTCCGGCAATATCGGGAATCGGTTCACCATCTATTATTTTTTCAACAGGAATAGATTCACCTGTTAAAGCAGATTCTTCACTTCTAAAACTGGCAACTTCAATAAGTCTTCCATCGGCCGGGATATAATCACCGGATTCAAGTATAATAATATCACCCGGAACAAGTTCTGATGCCGGAATAACTTTTGTAATTGCATCGCGAATAACCTTAGCAGAAGGCGCTGCCATACTTTTTAACGCTTCAAGTGCGGCTTCAGCCTTACTCTCCTGAAATACTCCAAGTGCTGCATTAATTATTACAATTGCAACAATTACTATTGGCTCTATCCATTCGTTTTCTCCGCTGATTATTGTTGTGATCAATGAAATAGCTGCAGCAATCATTAAAATTATAACCATAAAATCTTTCAACTGTTCAATAAAACGTTGAAAGATGGTTATTCCTTTTGTTTGTGAAAGCTGATTGGGTCCAAATTGAGATATACGTTTATCTGCTTCGCCGGCAGTTAGCCCGCGCTCAGTGCTTGCGTCAAGCTCACGAATTACCTCACTGATTGGTTCACTATGCCAAATCAATTTAAATTCCTCCTTAAATAAGCCTGTTACTACACTCTTTTTTCGGAACAGTCAAGACTGTTTCGTAGTTTCGCAATCCGCTAAATGAATAACTTATTGAAAATATATAAAAATATAAAATTAAGTTTACCTTATTATGCAATAAAAATCAATATAAATCTAGTTTTCTTATTGGATAAAATGTGTTATAATACTACTAATATGCTTTTTTGGCACTGTTGGAGGTTAATTGTTGTGTCCTTTTTATTTGAAACACATTTTCACACACCGTATACAAGTTCCTGTGGAGAAATATACCCGGAAGAATCAATTCCGATATATATTGAAAATGGATATAGCGGTTTAGTGGTGACCGATCATTATTATGCAGGTTATTTTGAAAGACTATGCAATAATTCATGGCGTGAACAGGCTGACTTGTTTTTACTTGGATACCGTAAGGCAAAAGAGTTCTGCGAAGGCAAAGATTTTAATGTATTGCTTGGGCTTGAAATTCGATTTAGCGATAATTGCAACGACCATTTGGTTTATGGTATGGATGAAGAATTTATATATAATAATCCACGTCTTGACCTTTTGGAGTTTGAAAAATTCGCTTTACTTTGCAGAGAAAATGGGTTTTTCCTTTTGCAGGCACATCCCTTCAGAGATAACTGTGCGCCCAGAAACCCTGAATATCTTGATGGGGTTGAAGTTTATAATGGGCATCCGGGACATAACAGTCATAATGATAAGGCATTAAATTTTGCTTTTAAAAACAATCTTGTGATGACAGCAGGGTCGGATTTACACGATTTGCGTCAGCTGTGTCGGGCGGGAATGTATCTTAAAAAGCACCCGAGCACTTCAAATGAACTGGCAAGCATTTTATTTGATGGCAAGATCGAAAAGCTCAAAGTGAGTGATTCGTTCGAAATGTATGATTTAAATTAAATGTAAGGTGTTTTCACACAAATAAATATTACATATTAAATATATTATAATCTTGTCGAATCGCTTGCGACGGAATGGAGCTTAACATGGATTGGTTTGAAATACTTATAAAAGTGCCGCAGGAGCTTTGTGAAAAAGCATCGGCAATTGCGAATATGGTTGTGCCTTATGGCATCTATGTAGAGGATTATTCGGATTTAGAATCAGCTGCGCTTGAAATCGCACATATTGATCTGATTGATGAAGAACTTATTGCACGTGACCGTACCCATGCAATTATTCACATTTATATAAGTAAAGATGAAAATGTGATTGAAACACTTGAGTTTCTTAAGGAACGTTTTACTTCCGAAAAAATAGAATTCACAATCGATCAGGCAAGCGTCAAAGATTCTGATTGGGCAGACAACTGGAAAAAGTTTTTTAAGGTTACCGAAATCGGAAGTAAGCTTGTTATAAAACCGAGTTGGGAAGAATATGAAAATAAAAATTCAAAGCTGGTTCTTAATATTGATCCGGGAGCGGCTTTTGGAACAGGCACTCACGCAACAACAAGAATGTGCTTAGAGTTATTAGAAGAATATGTTTCTGATAACAAAGAAATGCTTGATATTGGTTGCGGCAGCGGTATTTTGAGTATTGCCGGTGCATTGCTGGGTGCAAAAAGTGTTGTCGGTGTGGATATTGACAAAACTGCAATAAAAGTTTCACGCGAGAATGCAGAGATAAACGACATGTCGGACAGGACAAAATTTATATATGGAAATTTGTGCGATGATATTAATGATAAATATGATGTGATTTGCGCAAACATTGTTGCTGATGTTATTGTTTCTCTATTAAATGATATTGAAAAATATATGAATGATAACGCGGTGTTTTTATGTTCTGGTATTATTGATATCAGAGAAAGTGATGTTATAGAGGCTTTAAATAATAAAGGCTTTAAGATTCTAGAAATCAGAAATATGGATAATTGGCGTGCAATTGCAGCGAAAAAGGCTTAATACTAATTCCAATTATAGAGCGATTAAAGAACTGCTGATTTTAAAATCAAATAAAACTATTACTTTAACTGCTCCGAGCAAAGAGTATTACAGAATGCCTTTTCGTAGGGCGCGAGCAAGACACCGCCCAACATCAGTAATCCTATAATTACTTAATAACTTAATAGTCTTAATATAAAATTAGTATAAACCATTGATGGGGGATAGTTAATGTTACAGTTTGAAGAACAAAAATTGAAACTTATGGGTTGTGAATCCGAACTTTTGGATTTTGGAGATTCTTTAGGGCTTGAAACACTTAAATCCGAGGTTTCAAGGCTTGAATATGAATCAGCAAATGAAGATTTTTGGAATGATCTTGAAAACTCTCAAAAAGTTTTGCAAAAAATCAGCCAATACAAAAACAAGATTGAATCTTACGATATATTAAAAGCACAATACGAGGATATACTTACTTTAATTGAACTTGCAGATGAAGAGGAAGACGTATCACTTATTGATGAAGTAAGTGAAAATGTTGAAAAATTTATATCTGAGCTTGGGAATGCACGCCTGATAACGTTGCTGAAAGGCGAATATGATGCAAAAAATTCAATATTAACGTTTCATGCAGGCGCAGGCGGTACCGAAGCGCAAGACTGGGTGCAAATGCTGCTTAGAATGTATTCAAGATGGTGTGAGCGACACGGATTTAAAGTTAAGATTCTGGATTTCCTTGACGGTGAAGAGGCAGGAATTAAAAGTGCAACCATTTTGGTTGAGGGAATTAATGCATACGGATACTTAAAAGGTGAGAACGGGGTTCACAGGCTTGTTAGAATTTCGCCTTTTGATTCATCGGGAAGACGTCATACATCATTTGCTTCGCTGGAGGTTATGCCGGAAATTGATGATGATGTTACAATAGAAATCAAAGCTGACGATTTAAGAATTGACACATATCGCTCAAGCGGTGCGGGTGGTCAAAAAGTTAATAAAACCGACTCTGCTATCAGAATAACACATATTCCTACCGGCATAGTGGTTTCTTGTCAAAACGAACGCAGCCAGCATCAAAATAAAGAAGTAGCAATGAAAATGCTTAAATCAAAGCTTATTGAAATTAAGGAAAGAGAGCATCTTGATAAAGTTGAAGATATTAAGGGTATTCACAAAGAAATAGCATGGGGCTCTCAAATCCGCTCATATGTCTTTATGCCATATACGCTTGCAAAGGACCATCGCACAGGATTTGAATCAGGTAACATAAATGCGGTGATGGACGGAGATATTGATGGATTTATTAATGCATATCTTAAAGCTGCCTCGCTTGGGACTTTAACAACCCAAGAATAACAAAAACCCCCGATGTCAAAAAATGATATCGGGGATTGACTGTTTTTGCGCATAATTGCCAATAATATATTAATTGGCAAAATTCTATTGACTATTGACTTGTTTCGGGGTATAATTTTAAACTGCCTAATCATGGGTTAATATACACTTATTTTGCTTTGCTTTATAAGTATATGCAGTGAACATTAGTATAATCACACATGATTGCAAAAGGGTATATTTTACAGCATTGTTTTCTTCGGGTCGTGAAATGACCCGTGCAAATACTTAAAGGAGTGATTAATGCCTATGGTGCCATCGATAAAGGTAAAGCCTGTTCAACTAGGTAAAAACGTAAGAATGAGCTTTTCTAAAATCAATGAGGTTATCGACATGCCAAACCTTATTGAGGTTCAAAAGGACTCGTATAAATGGTTCCTCGAAGAAGGACTTAAAGAGGTCTTTCATGACATGTCATCCATAACTGATTATACAGGAAATCTAATGTTAGATTTCATTAGTTATCATCTGGATGATAAGACTAAATACTCTGTAAAAGAGTGTAAAGAGAGGGATACCACTTACGCAGCTCCTCTTAGAGTACTGGCAAGACTTCAAAATATGGAAACCGGCGAAATCAAGGAAAACGAAGTGTTCATGGGCGATTTTCCGATTATGACAGAATCGGGCACTTTTGTTATTAACGGAGCTGAAAGAGTTGTTGTCTCTCAGCTTGTTCGTTCTCCTGGTGTTTATTATGATTTCGAATATGATAAAACTGGAAAAGCGCTTTTTAAGGCAACTGTTATTCCTAATCGCGGAGCTTGGCTTGAGTATGAAACTGATTCAAATGGTATTTTGTATGTTAGAATCGATAAAAATCGCAAATTAGCTTTAAGTACTTTTATTCGCGCACTGGGCGTTAAGACTAATATGGAAATTTGTGAACTTTTCGGTGAAGATGAGAGATTGCTCACGACATTTGAAAAGGATATAACAAGTGATACAGAGAAGGCTTTGATTGAAGTCTATAAAAAGCTTCGTCCGGGTGAGCCTGCTACTGTTGATGGCGCAAGAAATCATCTTGATCAGTTGTTCTTCGATCCCAGACGTTACGATTTGTCGCGTGTAGGACGTTTTAAGTACAACAAAAAGCTTTCAATTGCTTCTCGTATTATTGGAAAAGTTCTTTCAAGACCTGCAATTGATCCGATGACAGGCGAAATTATCGCTGAAGCCGGAGAACTCTTGTCAAGAGAACGTGCATACGAATTGCAAAGCAAGGGCATAAACGAAGTTTATCTTGACGTTATGGAAACTGAAGGAGATCGCTCAGAGGTTAAGGTTCTGTCTAATTCAATGGTTGATTTGGGGGACTTTGTTTCAAAGACCGTTGCTCTCAAAGCGCTTGAATTGGGCGTAAATGAACATGTTTATTTCCCGGCACTAAAGGCTATTCTTGAAACATGTGATAATGATCAAGCGCTTATCACTGCTATTGAAACCAACTTTGATAAATTAATGCCAAAGCATATTACAATTGAAGATATTTTTTCTTCTATCAGTTATCTTATAGGCTTACCTCACGGAATTGGCAATACGGATGATATTGACCATTTGGGAAACAGACGTATTCGTTCAGTCGGTGAGTTACTTCAAAATCAGTTCAGAATCGGATTTTCACGTATGGAGCGTGTAATCAGAGAAAAGATGACATTGCAAGCACAGGAAATTGATGTTGTTACTCCTCAGTCACTTATTAACATTCGTCCTGTTGTTGCTTCTATTAAAGAGTTCTTTGGTTCATCTCCGTTGTCTCAATTCATGGATCAGACTAACCCTCTGTCAGAGCTGACACATAAGCGTCGTCTTTCTGCTTTGGGACCCGGTGGTTTGTCTCGTGACCGCGCAGGATTCGAAGTTCGTGACGTTCACTACACACATTACGGTCGTATGTGTCCTATTGAAACTCCTGAGGGTCCTAACATCGGATTGATTTCTTATCTTGCAACATTTGCAAAAATCAATGAATATGGATTTATTGAAGCTCCTTTCCGTAAGGTTGATAAGTCTACAGGCTTTGTGCTTGATCAAGTTGAATATATGGCAGCTGATGAAGAAGATGATTTCATTGTTGCTCAGGCGAACGAGCCGTTGGATGCAGAGGGAAGATTTATTAATCCAAAAGTTAATGCTCGTTATCGTGACGCATTCATTGAGACTGAAGCTTTTAGAGCAGATTTCATGGATGTATCACCGAAAATGGTTGTCTCAGTGGCAACTGCTATGATTCCGTTCCTTGAAAATGATGATACCAATCGTGCTTTGATGGGTGCAAACATGCAAAAGCAGGCTGTTCCGCTTCTCAAAACAGAGAGTCCTATTGTTGGAACAGGTATGGAATACAAAGCAGCAGTTGACTCGGGCGTTGTAATTTTAGCCAAACGGGCCGGTGTTGTTCTAGCTGCCAGCGCAGACAGAATAAAAATCAAAGCTGAAAACGGCGAAATTGATGAGTATGAACTTATCAAGTTCTTACGTTCTAACCATGCAACTTGTATTAACCAACGTCCTATTGTTTCTATTGGTCAATTTGTTGAGGAAAAAGAAGTTATCGCTGATGGTCCGGCTACTGCTGAAGGTGAGATAAGCCTTGGCAAAAACGCTCTAATCGGATTTATGACTTGGGAAGGTTATAACTACGAGGATGCTGTTCTGCTTAATCAAAAGCTTGTTCGTGAAGATATGTACACTTCAATTCATATTGAAGAATATGAAATAGAAGCAAGAGACACTAAGCTCGGACCGGAAGAAATTACACGTGATATCCCGAACGTCGGTGAAGATGCCCTTAAGAACCTCGATGAGAGAGGAATTATTCACATAGGTGCAGAGGTTCGTACAGGCGATATTCTTGTTGGTAAGGTTACACCTAAGGGTGAAACAGAACTTACAGCAGAAGAGCGCTTGCTTCGCGCTATCTTCGGTGAAAAGGCTAGGGAAGTTAGGGATACATCACTTCGTGTGCCTCATGGCGAATATGGTACAATTGTTGATGTTAAGGTCTTTGATCGTTCGAATTCTTCAGAACTAAACCCAGGTGTTAACCTTGTTGTTCGCTGCTATATTGCCCAGAAGCGTAAGATTTCTGTTGGTGATAAGATGGCCGGACGTCACGGTAACAAGGGTGTTGTTTCACGTATTTTGCCTAGTGAGGATATGCCATTCTTGCCGGATGGAACTCCGCTTGATATAGTTCTTAACCCTCTTGGCGTTCCTTCTCGTATGAACATCGGTCAGGTTTTGGAAGTCAATTTGGGATATGCCGCTAAAGCGCTGGGATGGAAGATCTGCACACCTGTATTTGATGGTGCGCATGAAGCTGATATCAGAGAATGCTTAAAAGCAGCCGGATATCGTGAAGACGGTAAAACTCAGTTGTATGACGGGCGTACAGGTCAACCCTTTGATAATCCTGTAACTGTTGGTTACATGTATTATTTAAAGTTGCATCACCTTGTTGATGATAAAATTCATGCTCGTTCAACCGGTCCTTACTCATTAGTTACTCAGCAGCCTCTGGGCGGTAAAGCTCAGTTTGGTGGTCAGCGTTTTGGTGAGATGGAAGTTTGGGCTCTTGAAGCTTACGGTGCGGCATATACACTGCAGGAAATCCTCACGGTTAAATCAGATGACGTTGTAGGTCGTGTTAAGACTTATGAAGCGATCGTTAAGGGCCAAAACGTTCCGAAGCCTGGTATTCCGGAGTCGTTCAAAGTTCTTATTAAAGAACTACAATCACTTGCTCTTGACATTAAGGTTTTAGATAAAGATGATAATATAATTGACCTTAAACAGAACTTTGATGATGATGACGATATCGGTCTTGCTCCTACTGTTGTCAGTGAAACATTACCGGAAGAGATTATCGCCGATAATCTTGATGGCTTTGCTGTAGAAGATGAAAACGGCAAACCAATTATCGCTGATGAAGTGATCATAGAAAATGATCAGGAAACAATTGTTGACGATAATGACATTACGTAAGGAGAGGTATCGCTAATGGAAAATATTGAGTTTGAATCAATTAAAATAGGCCTAGCATCTCCTGAACAGATAAGAAGCTGGTCCCACGGAGAGGTTAAAAAACCTGAAACAATAAATTACAGAACATTAAAACCCGAGCGTGACGGACTTTTCTGCGAGCGTATTTTCGGACCACAGAAGGACTGGGAATGCCATTGCGGAAAGTATAAGAGAATTCGTTATAAGGGTAAAATATGTGACCGCTGCGGAGTAGAAGTTACTCGCTCAAAGGTTCGTCGCGAGCGCATGGGCACAATTGAGCTTGCAGCTCCGGTCTCTCACATCTGGTACTACAAAACAATTCCTTCTAGAATGGGCTTGGTACTTGATGTTTCGCCCCGTTTGCTTGAACAGGTTTTGTATTTTTCACAGTATATTGTTACTGATGCAGGCACTACACCTTTGATAAAAAAGCAGTTGCTGGCTGAAAAAGAATACCGCGATATGCGTGAAAAATATGAGGATGATTTTGATGCAGGCATGGGTGCTGAAGCAATTAAGAAATTGCTTCAGGAAATTGATCTTCCAAAAGAATGCAACGAGATAAAGGAAGAACTTGAAAGCGCTTCAGGTCAGAAGAGAACAAGACTTCTTAAAAGACTTGAAGTTATGGAAGCTTTTCGCTTGTCCGGAAATCGCCCGGAATGGATGATTCTTGACGTTATTCCGGTTATTCCTCCTGATTTAAGACCTATGGTACAGCTCGATGGCGGACGCTTTGCGACTTCCGATCTTAACGATCTATACCGCAGAGTTATTAACCGTAACAACCGCCTTAAAAGACTTCTCGAGCTTGGTGCACCAGATATCATTGTTCGCAATGAAAAGAGAATGTTGCAAGAAGCTGTGGACGCTCTTATTGATAACGGCCGTCGCGGAAAAGCGGTTACAGGTCCTAATAACAGGGCATTAAAATCCTTGTCTGATATGCTTAAAGGTAAGCAAGGACGTTTCCGTCAGAACTTGCTTGGTAAACGTGTTGACTATTCTGGTCGTTCTGTTATCGTTGTTGGACCCGAACTTAAAATGTATCAGTGTGGTTTGCCTAAAGAAATGGCTCTAGAACTATTTAAGCCATTTGTAATGAAGCGTCTTGTTGAGACTGGTTCTGTTAAAAACATTAAAAATGCACGCAAAATGGTTGAAAGAGCAGACACAGCAGTTTGGGATGCTCTTGAAACAGTTATCAAGGATCATCCGGTTCTTCTTAACCGTGCTCCAACACTTCATAGATTGGGAATTCAGGCTTTTGAACCGGTATTGGTTGAAGGTCGTGCACTGAAACTTCATCCTCTTGTTTGCACAGCGTATAATGCTGACTTCGATGGAGATCAGATGGCTGTTCACGTTCCTCTTTCTGCCGAGGCTCAAGCTGAAGCTCGTTTCTTGATGCTTGCTGCTAACAATTTGCTTAAACCTTCAGATGGTAAGCCCGTTGCTGTTCCTACACAGGATATGGTTCTTGGCTCTTATTATCTGACACTTGTTAAAGCGGATGAAAAAGGCGCAAATAAGGTGTTTAAGGATACTAATGAAGCAATAATGGCTTATGATGACGGTGTTGTTGGACTTCATGCACCTATTAGAGTCAAAATGTTTAGAAAAACAGAGCAAGGAATGGTTTCTAAACTGGTTTGGTGTACTGTTGGGTTTATTATCTTTAACGAGTCAATTCCTCAGGATATGGGAATAATTGATCGTACCGATCCTTATAATGAATTTAATCTTGAAATTAACTTTAAGGTAAAAAATGAAGATTCTATTAAAATCGAAAGTAATGAAGATATAATTCAAAATAAGATTGGTAAAAAGCAGTTAGGGATTATTATTGAGCGCTGTATTTCAAAATACGGCACAAGTAAATCAGCTATTGTTTTGGATAGAATAAAGGCTACTGGATTCAAATATTCAACAAAGGGCGCTGTTACTGTTGCCGTTTCTGATGCAGTTATTCCGCCAATAAAAGCAGAATTGATTGCAAATGCTGAAAAGCAAATTGATAGCATAACAAAAGATTTCCGCAGAGGTCTTATGACTGATGATGAAAGACTGAGCCATATTATTGAAATTTGGAACAAAACAACTACTGATGTTGCTAATGCTCTTCAAGGTAACCTTGATGAATTCAATCCAATATTCATGATGGCTGATTCCGGTGCTCGTGGATCTATGAGTCAGATTAAACAGCTTGCAGGTATGCGTGGACTTGTTGCCAACACATCTGGTAAGGTTATTGAAGTTCCTATTCGTGCTAACTATCGTGAAGGACTTAATGTTTTGGAATATTTCATTTCTTCTCGTGGTGCTCGTAAAGGACTTGCCGATACTGCTCTTCGTACAGCCGACTCCGGTTATTTGACCCGCCGTTTAGTTGATGTTTCTCAAGATGTTATTATTCGTGAGGAAGATTGCGGAACTCAAGAAGGCTTAATGGTCTATACAATCAAAGATGGCAATCAGGTTATTGAGCCACTTGAAGACAGACTTGTCGGAAGATATCTTCTGGAAGACTTCTATCATCCGGAAACAGGTGAACTGATAAAGGATTGCAATCATAAGATTACTGAAGATGAAGCTAAGATTATTGTCAATACAGGAATTAATAAGATTGAAATCCGCTCAATACTTACTTGTAAGTCTGACCATGGTGTGTGCATGAAATGCTATGGAACAAACTTGGCTTCAGGTAATACCGTTACTATTGGCGAAGCAGTTGGTATTATTGCTGCTCAGTCAATCGGTGAACCCGGTACACAGCTTACCATGCGTACATTCCATACCGGTGGTATTGCAAGTACAGAGGATATTACACAGGGTCTTCCGCGTGTTGAAGAATTGTTTGAAGCACGCCGTCCTAAGAGAAGCGGTATTATCACCGAAATCGCCGGTACAGTGCATCTTGCTGAAGAAAAGAAGAGCCGTGTAGTTATTGTTACCGATGATGAGAATAAAGACGAGCGCAAATATAGCGTGCCATTCGGTTACCGTATTATTGTAAATGAAAACGACACCGTTACCCCTGGTGACTCTTTGACTGAAGGCGCTGTCTGTCCGATTGATATTCTTGCTGTTAAGGGTTCAAGCGCTGTTGAAGATTATATCATTAAAGAAATTCAGAGCGTTTACCGTTTGCAAGGTGTTGAAATCAGTGATAAGCACATTGAGGTTATAGTTCGTCAAATGATGAGAAAGCTTAAGGTTACTGATGCAGGAAGTACAAAACTGATTCCGAACTCTTTATCGGATAAGGAAGATGTTTTTGGGGAAAATGAAGCAATTCAGGCTAGAATGGATGCTGGCGAAGAAGGTTTATCGCTTGCAACATACGAGCCGACGTTGCTTGGTATTACTAAAGCTTCTCTTGCAACTGAATCGTTTTTATCGGCTGCATCATTCCAGGAAACTACGCGTGTTCTTACTGATGCTGCCATTAAAGGCAAAGTTGACCCATTATTCGGTCTTAAGGAAAATGTTATTATCGGTAAGCTTGTCCCTGCCGGAACCGGTACAAAGCGTTATTATGCCGATGAAAAACCTGATTCCGCGAACCATATGTATAATAACTATGATATATTTTCGGAAGACGAAGCAATCGATCAATAACTTTTCGAAATGATAATTACGCTATAAATTATTGCTAAAATCGAAGAATTTCGCCAAAACTATTGACAAAATAGGCAATATAGTGTTATTATACATTATTGTGTGGAATAGTATTTTTCTATTTCCATCAAATCAATATATAGCGCAGGCGGATTGTATTATCCGTCTGCGTCATATACATTTTAGATGAGGAGGTGTAATATGCCAACCTTTAATCAATTGGTCCGCTTAGGCCGCGAAACTGTTGAGAAGAAAGAAAAAGCTCCTGCGTTAGGTAAGGGATATAATTCCATGAAACGCAATACGACTGATCATGCTTCTCCGCAAAAACGTGGTGTTTGCACAGCTGTTAAGACATCCACTCCTAAGAAGCCTAACTCAGCGCTCCGTAAAATTGCCAGGGTTCGTCTTTCAAACGGTATAGAGGTATCTGCCTATATTCCGGGCGTTGGACATAACTTGCAGGAGCATAGTGTTGTGCTTATTCGTGGTGGTCGTATTAAGGATTTGCCTGGTGTTCGTTATCATATCATCAGAGGCACACTTGATGCGCAGGGTGTTGCAAAAAGAATGCAGTCCCGTTCAAAGTACGGTGCAAAGCGTCCAAAAGGCGCAAAGTAAAAACTTTTTGATGAATTCTAGGTCGCATAAATATCCGAGCGACGTTTTATATATTAACGATTCGCTTGGTGCTAACGAGGATTTGTCGCTCGAGTACCTATGATATCATAAATGTGAAGGAGGGAATGAAGTGCCAAGAAGAGGTTTTATCGCTAAACGCGATGTATTGCCAGATCCGCTTTACAATTCCAAATTAGTCACTCGTTTAGTTAATAATATTATGCTAGACGGTAAGAAGGGTATTGCCCAGAAAATCGTTTATGGTGCATTTGATATTATTTCCGAGAAGACTGGAAAAGAAGCTCTCGAAGTTTTCGAGCAAGCTATGGAAAATGTAATGCCCCAGTTGGAAGTTAAGGCTGTCCGTAAGGGCGGTGCAACTTACCAGGTTCCTTTTGAGGTTCGCCCCGAAAGAAAACAAACACTCGGACTACGTTGGTTAGCCGATTACAGCCGCAAGCGTTCAGAAAGAACAATGAAAGAGCGTCTTGCAGCAGAGATTTTGGATGCAATCAATGGAATGGGCGGCGCTGCTAAGAAGCGTGAAGATACTCATAAGATGGCTGAAGCTAATAAGGCTTTCGCTCATTACAGATGGTAATGATTAATTATTGTTTATAACCGCTAGTCGGCGGTTTAAGTGGAGGGTAATATGCCAAGAAAGGTATCGCTTGAAAAAACGAGAAATATTGGTATAATGGCTCACATCGACGCCGGTAAGACAACCACATCTGAGCGTATCCTGTTCTATACAGGTATTACTCATAAGATTGGTGAAGTTCATGACGGCGCCGCTACCATGGACTGGATGGAGCAGGAGCAGGAGAGAGGTATTACAATCACTTCTGCTGCTACCACTTGTTTTTGGAAAGAGCATCGTATCAATATTATCGATACCCCCGGACACGTGGACTTCACCGTTGAAGTTCAGCGTTCACTCAGAGTCCTTGACGGATCCGTTACGGTTCTGTGTGCAAAGGGCGGTGTAGAACCACAGTCAGAAACTGTTTGGAGACAAGCAGATGATTATAAAGTCCCACGTATGATTTATGTTAACAAAATGGATATCATGGGTGCTGATTTTTATCACGTTCTAGACATGGTTGAAGACCGTTTTCATTGTAATGCTGTTCCGATTCAGTTGCCTATCGGTGCTGAGGACACATTCAGGGGAATTGTAGACCTCATTAATAATGAGGCGGAAATTTATTATGATGATATAGGAAAAGATATTAGACGTGAACCTATTCCTGATGATTTAAAAGAACTTGCTGCAAAGTATCGTACCCAGCTTATAGAGCATGTCGTTGAACAAGATGAAGCTCTTATGGAAAAATACTTTGAAGGCGAAGAGATTACAGTCGAAGAAATTAAGTCTGTAATACGTAAAGCAACACTCAACAACGACATGGTTCCTGTATGCTGCGGTACTTCTTATAGAAATAAGGGTGTTCAGCCGTTGCTTGACGCAATTGTTGATTTTATGCCTGCTCCGACAGATGTTGAGTCTATCAAAGGCATAAATCCTGATACTGAAGAGGAAGAATATAGACACTCTTCAGATGATCAACCCTTTTCAGCTCTTGCATTCAAGATTGCGACCGACCCATTTGTTGGTAAAATTTGTTTCTTCCGCGTATATTCTGGTGTGGTTGAGGCAGGCGCTACAGTTTACAACTCTGTTAAAGATAATAAAGAGAGATTAGGACGCATTCTTCAAATGCATGCAAATCATAGAGAAGACATAGACGTTTGCTATGCAGGCGATATCGCTGCTGCTGTTGGTCTGAAAAATACCACAACAGGTGATACTCTTTGTGATGAGAAGCATCCTATTATTCTTGAATCAATGAACTTCCCGGAACCTGTTATTCGTGTTGCTATTGAGCCAAAAACCAAAGCAGGTCAAGAAAAAATGGGATTTGCTCTTGCAAAATTGGCTGAAGAAGATCCAACATTCAAATTCTATACAGATGAAGAAACCGGCCAAACAATTATCGCTGGTATGGGCGAGCTTCATTTGGAAATTATAGTTGACAGAATGTTGCGCGAATTTAAAGTTGAGGCAAATGTTGGTAAACCTCAGGTTGCTTATAAAGAAACTGTTCGTAAGCTTGCTGATGTTGATACAAAATATGCCCGTCAATCCGGTGGTAAAGGCCAATACGGTCATGTTAAGATTAAAGTCGAACCTAACGAGTCCGGTAAAGGATATGAGTTTATCAACGCTATCGTCGGTGGCTCTGTTCCAAAGGAATATATTCCTGCTGTTGATGCCGGTGTCAAGGGTGCAATGCAAGCTGGTGTTCTTGCTGGATATGTTGTTGTTGACGTTAAGGTAACATTGTACGATGGTTCTTATCATGAAGTGGACTCTTCTGAAATGGCATTTAAGATTGCCGGTTCGATGGCATTCAAAGAAGCCTGCAGAAAAGCTGATCCGGTTATCCTTGAACCTATCATGAGGGTAACAGTTATTGTTCCTGAAGATTATATGGGTGACGTCATCGGTGATCTTAACTCTCGTCGTGGTGAAATCCAAGGCTTTGAGGACAGAGCCGGTGCAAAGCAAATCAATGCACATGTTCCGCTTGGAGATATGTTTGGTTATGCTACCGATCTTCGTTCAAAGACTCAGGGACGCGGTCAATATGTTATGGAGCCGGACGGCTACAGAGAAGTTCCAAAGGGTATTTCTGAGAAGATTATTTCTTCCAGAGCTAAGAAAGACTAATAATATTTAAATAACACTTGAAATTATATATTTTATTTGCTAGAATGTAGCAAGTATCTTATATAGAATTATGAATTAATTAAAGGAGGATATTCCAATGGCAAAGGCAAAATTTGAAAGAAAAAAACCTCATGTAAACATTGGTACCATCGGCCACGTTGACCATGGTAAAACTACTCTAACAGCAGCTATCACTAAATTCCTTGCTCTTAGTGGCGGTGCAAACTTCGTTGATTATGCAAACATCGATAAGGCTCCTGAAGAGAGAGAGCGCGGTATCACAATTAATACTTCTCACGTTGAGTACGAGACTGAAAACCGTCACTATGCTCACGTTGACTGCCCCGGACATGCTGACTATGTTAAGAACATGATTACCGGTGCTGCTCAAATGGATGGCGCTATTCTTGTTATCGCTGCAACAGATGGACCTATGGCTCAGACAAAAGAGCATCTCCTTCTTGCTTATCAGGTAGGCGTGCCATATATTGTTGTTTTTATGAATAAGTGTGACCAGGTTGACGATCCGGAGCTCCTTGAGCTTGTTGAGATGGAAATCCGTGAGACACTTGATAAGTATCATTTCTCTGGAGATGATACACCAATTATTCAAGGCTCTGCACTTAAGGCTCTTGAATGTGCTTCTTCTGATGTAAGTGCTCCTGAATATGCTCCTATTGCTGCTCTTATGGATGCTGTTGATAGCTTTATTCCTACTCCTGACCGTAAAGCTGACCTTCCATTCCTTATGCCTGTTGAAGATGTTTTCACAATCACAGGCCGTGGAACAGTTGCTACCGGTAGAGTAGAGCGTGGACAGATTAAAACTGGTGAAGAAATTGAAATTATTGGTCTTACAGATGAGCGTAAGAAGACAGTTGTTACTGGTCTTGAAATGTTCCGTAAGGTTCTTGATTATGCTGAGGCTGGAGATAACGTTGGTGCTCTTCTTCGTGGCGTTCAGCGCGATGATGTTCAGCGTGGTCAGGTTCTTTGCAAACCAGGTTCAATTCATCCTCATACAAAGTTCCATGGACAAGTTTATGTTCTTACTAAAGAAGAAGGCGGACGTCATACTCCGTTCTTTAACAACTACCGTCCTCAGTTCTACTTCAGAACAACTGATATAACAGGTGTTGTTAGTCTTCCTGAAGGAATAGAAATGTGTATGCCTGGAGATAATGTAGAGATGGATGTTGAACTTATCAATCCTATCGCTATTGAAGCAGGACTCCGTTTCGCTATTCGTGAAGGTGGTCGTACTGTTGGCTCAGGTGTTGTAACCGCAGTCAGCGCATAATTTATTTTTTAAAATTTTAGGCTCTGTC
>JAQVYP010000016.1 GCA_029004655.1 Oscillospiraceae bacterium
CCACCAATCTGGCAGTCGTCAGATTTTTAAAGTTGCCCATAAAGAATAAAATATAATAAAACCGTGTTAAGGTTTAATGTTTGTTGTAAATTCGAGTTATATTTTCAGTTTGTTATTCTGAATTTCATATTTTATTAACATACGGGTATTTGTTTAGCAGTACAATCTAAACAATGGAACATAAAACATCAAATGGAGGGCAAATATATGGTAGCGGCAAAAGTGTTAATTGTAGATGATGATTCTAATATTTGTGAGTTGTTGCGTTTATATCTCGAAAAGGATGGATACGAAACAATCGTAGCTAATGATGGAGAACAGGCAATTAAAAAGTACGAGCTAGTCAACCCAGACCTAATATTACTGGATATAATGCTTCCAAAACTCGACGGTTGGCAAGTCTGCCGTGAAATCAGAAAGAAATCTCAAGTGCCGATAATTATGCTTACTGCCAAGGGCGAAACATTTGATAAGATTTTGGGATTGGAACTCGGCGCTGATGATTATGTGTCTAAGCCATTTGATACCAAGGAAGTAATGGCACGTGTAAAAGCAGTTTTGAGACGCTCAATGCCAGAAGATGCTTCTGCTGAAAAAGTTGTTACTTTTGATAAGCTTAAAATCAATTTAACTAACTACGAGCTAATAGTAAACGATTCTCAAATTGATACGCCTCCTAAGGAGCTTGAGCTAATTTTTCACCTTGCCAGCAATCCCAACCGCGTTTACACACGCGATCAGCTTCTTGATGAAGTTTGGGGATTTGAATATTATGGCGACTCTAGAACTGTTGATGTTCATGTTAAGCGCCTTCGCGAAAAGCTGGAGGGTGCTTCACCTTTGTGGTCACTTAAAACTGTATGGGGTGTTGGCTATAAGTTTGAACTGAAATCCGATAACACAAACAGTTGATGAAGAAAGGCAAGAAGTTAAATGAAAAATAAACTTTTTAAAAAGTTTTATTTGTCAACTGTTGCATCGGTTATAATAAGTCTTTCGCTGATAATGATTTTGCTTGATTTTTCTGTTAGCAATTATTTAAGTAAGGAAAAGAAACAACTGCTAGCAGATAATTGTAAAACCGTTTCCGCTGTTGTTACAAATTCAATCGGGCAAGCTGATTTTAGTATGTTGGTCAGCAACGTTGTTACTGTTATGTCGCGTGCCATTGATGCTGAAATATTTATGACAGATACAGCGGGCAGGGTGTTCATTTGCAGCTGCAATGAGTGGAAAACCGACCATGTATGTGTTCATTCACAGACTACAATACCGGAAGGAATTCTAAACACTTCAATGAGCGGCGAGTATTTTGAGCTGGGAAATTTGGGCGGACGATATAAGGATGCCTTTTATACTGTTGGAATGCCGCTTTATGATAACAATAGTAATGTAATTGGAACTATTTTCGCATCTTCTCCCGCGTCATTGCTGCATGATCTTTTGGGGAACTTAGTTAAGATGTTCATAATTTGCGCATTGGTTCCTGTTGTTCTACTGTTTATTACGGTGTATGCAATTAGCTATACGCTTACAAGACCACTACAGCTTATGTCAGAAGCTTCCAGAAGCATGTCAAAGGGAGATTTCTCAAAGCGTATTCCTGTTAACGGAGACGATGAAATAAATGAGTTGGCAGCTGCATTTAACCAAATGACAAATTCTCTGGTGCAATTAGAAGGCATGAGGCGCAGCTTTATTGCAAATGTATCTCACGAGCTCAAAACCCCTATGACTACTATTGAAGGCTTTGTTGACGGAATAATTGATGGAACAATTGAGCCCGAAAAGCGAAAATATTATCTAACAATTGTTTCCGAGGAAACCAAGAGACTTTCAAGGTTGGTTCAATCAATGCTAAGTCTTACCAAGCTTGAATCCGGAGAAATGCAAATCAAATTAGAACCTGCTGATTTTGCTAAGATCATTTGTACAACGGTTATTGCACAAGAACAACGCATTGAAAAGAAAAATTTGGAAATAGAAGGTCTAGACAATATTGAAGAAACAATTGTTAATATTGACAGCGATTTATTTCATCAGGTAATATACAACTTAGTGGATAATGCTGTAAAATTTACCGATGAAAACGGATACATCAGATTTTCTTTAGAAAAAGTTGACAATAATAATATTAGCTTTAAAATAAGAAACAGTGGTGAAGGCATACTGCCAAAGGATCTGCCATTTGTTTTTGATAGATTTTATAAGGCGGATAAGGCTAGGTCTGCTGTTAAAGATAGCACAGGTTTGGGGTTGTATATTGTAAAGACAATTGTAGATATACACAATGGCAAAATAACGGCACGAAGTTTATATGGTGAATATACAGAGTTTGAAATTATTTTGCCGGTCGCTAATCCAACAGATATAACTTCCTGCGTTTAATTTTTTATTAATTTACTAGAACGGAGAGTATAATTGTGAGTGAATCCAATAACAAAGATGAATTTTTGGGTGGCACAAACATGCCACAGGAACCGAGCGTAGAAAGTGATAATCAGCCTCAACAAGAAAATCAGGTCGACTCTGTTGGGGCAGGTGAACCAGTAGATGCTTCCGTGCAACCACAGCCAGAAAATCCAAATGATCAGCAGCGTTCTGAGTATACACCGGGTACGCAATATCCGCCTTTTAATAACGGATATTATGCTGGGCAACCACAAAATCAATACGATCAAAATTACAGTGCAAACCAATTTCCAAATAATCAACAAACCGTGCAGTTTTCACCTATAAGTACGGTAAAGCCCGAAAAAACACCTAATGTTGGCCTCAGAGTGTTCGTTTGCCTATTAGCCGCAGTCATTGTTATTACCGGATGTTTAACAGGCGGATATCTAGCAGGAAGATCTGTTAACAACAGTAGTAACAATTTAAATTCTATATCACTTGCACCAAAACCCAGCGGCGCTGAGTCAAACAGCAACGAGCAGATTTATAACGATCTTAAAGCATCGGTTGTAGGCATTCTCGTTTATAACGCTGACGGTTCATCGGAAAGCTCTGCAAGCGGTGTAATTTACACTGCAGACGGTTATATAATAACAAATGATCATATATATGAAAATATTGAATCTCCACAATTTTTAATCAATACCTATGATGGCAAAGAATACAAAGCAACATACGTTGCCGGAGACGCAAGAAGCGATTTAGCAGTGCTAAAAATTGATGGTGTATCAGATTTAACTCCTGCCGTATTTGGTAATTCCTCTGAGTTGGTTGTCGGCGAAAGCGTTATTGCTATCGGATATCCGGCAGGATTTAATGAGAGCCCGATTATGACCAGCGGCATGATATCGTCTGTAGGAAGACGTGCTACAACCACTTCTTCATATTCCACAAAATTTATTCAAACCGACTCTGCTATTAATCCCGGAAGCTCCGGCGGAGCATTGATAAATTCTTATTCACAAGTTGTTGGAATTACATCGGCTAAATTGGTAGGCAACGAGTATGACAGCATTGGATTTGCAATACCATCTGTCCAAGTGAAAAAAGTTGTTGATTCATTAATCGAATACTCATATGTTAAAAACAGAGCAAAGCTTGGAATTAACTATACAATGGTTGATTCTGTAACCGCGAGTCTTAACAATGTACCAACAGGTCTTTATGTAGCATCGATTTCCGCCGACAGCGGTATGTATAATATCGGAGTTAACGTGGGCGATATTATCACTCATATTAGTGATGCCACGATAAAAACAAGTTCTATTGCGTTAGATATTATTGAAGCATCTTCTGTGGGAGATGTATTGGTAATGACGGTCTATAATTCACAAACAAAACAATCAGCGAATTATAACGTTACAATGATAGAAGATAAGGGCAGTTCAAGTTATACTACAAATATTGTTGATGATTCAAAGGACTCAAAATCGGGCAGTTCTTCAAACGGTAATTCTTCAACATTCGATTTCCCATTCGGAGAATAATCATTTATAAAAGCAGGTGAAGTTTTATACTTTACCTGCTTTTTTGTTTTAAATTACAAATGATTCCAAAAAGATGGACAATGATACAATTATATGATATAATGTAAAAATATGGATAATACGATATATATTCTGTATTTATTAGTTTAACTTTTGAAATAGAGATGTATTTTTATGAAAATGTTTTGTAAACAGATTATATCACCGCTTTGTTTCTGCATTACCATTATTATATCACTGATTGCTGTCATATATATTTTTTGTATATTTGACACTAATTGTGTACCACTTAATAACAATCATGTAACAGAATTAAATGATGGTTGGTATTATCTAAATGGCACGCAAAAGGTGTACATCAAAACGCTGCCCAGAAGTATTGATGTAAATGAAAAATCTGTAATTTCTATTACGAATACAATCCCGGAGGATTTAAGCAATGACTCTGTAATGTGCGTTAAAACAAAGTATCAGGCAATTCAGGCTTTTATTGGTGATGAATTAGTTTATGATTTTGGCACAGAGAACGAGCTTGGCCTAAAATATGGATCGGTTTTGAATCTAATAAATATTTCAGAAAGCCAAAAAGGTCAAAACATTACTTTAAACATTTTATCGTCTTCAAGTTTATGGGGTAAGTCGTTGAGCAAAATTGTGTTGGGAGATAAAGGCTCAATTTTAATATATATACTTAGAGAAAATATTGGAAGCATATTATTTAGCGTATTAGTTTTCACCTTGGGATTAATATTTATTTTGTTTTCAATATACCTTACTATAAGACCGGTAAGGCTTAACCGAAACAGCTATTTATTTTTCGGAATATTTCTAATACTTTCGGCTATTTGGACTATAAGTGATACTAACGTGTTTCAATTCTTCAACATTAGTATAAAAGCTAGATATTTGATGTCGGTTTTCTCTTTTTTGCTATTTCCTATTCCGCTTCTTTTATATATAAAAGGAATTTGCAGCAGAGGAAGAAAAATCTTTAATATTTTGAGTTCGTTATTTGCTGTCTGGCTTGTCGTCAATCTAATTTGTTATGTGTTTAATATAGTACAGTTAACTGATATTTTATTCATTTCCCATATATTGCTTGTATTGTCGATAATAAGTGTATTGTATTTTTCTGCTCTTGATAAATTCAAATACCATAGCAATAATATGAACATAATATTTATGGGAACTTCGATTTTTAGCATTTCATCATTTATAAATTTACTTCAACGCTATTTTTCTCTTGTTAAAGATAGCTCTCATGTTTTTAGAATTGGCATGGTTGTTTTTATATTGATTTTGTGTTTCGATATTTTCAAAAAATCGCTGGGACTTTTGAATACTAACATGGAGGTATCTATATACAAACAGCTAGCATATACAGATGTTGCAACCGGACTTAGAAATCGCGCCGCATATGATATTAGCATAAAAGAATTGAACTACCATTGGGGGAAGTCATCCGTTTGCATAATTATATTTGATGTCGATAATTTAAAAATAAATAACGATACCCTTGGTCACTTAGTCGGTGATGAATTAATTAGAGGTGTGGCGCAATGCATTAAAGAAACATTCATAATCAATGATAGTTATCGTATTGGCGGAGACGAGTTTGCTGTTTTGATTAAAGAAGATAAGGAAGAAGTAATAAATTCACTTTTGCAGACATTTAATAATTGTGTCGATAAATATAATAGTTCTCATGAACATGTACTTAGCGTTTCATGGGGTCGCGCTATTGCGGTTAAATCCAACCTTAAATTTAATGATGTATATGATTTATTCAACTCGGCCGATATGGATATGTATTCAAATAAGGTCCGCAAAAATAAAAAAACAAGTTTGGTTACACCTTGTGCCGAATCAACTGAAGTTGATTCGAGGCCAAAATAACAAGAGGTGTTTTCAACCTTTTCTTCATCGTTGACATTAGCGGTTAAAAGTATAAAATTGTGATTATTGTAAAACATCTTTTACTTATGGAACATTAATCAGGCCGCAATAGTGGCAGTTTTGTATGGTTTATTTAAATAATATTTTTTGAGGAGCAGCAATCATGGAGTATGCTAATGAATTTGATAAAGCCTATATTTGCGATAGCCAAGGGAATGTTATTTCAAGCGGATATGTTTGGAGTAATAATGATGACCATTTGGAATTGCGTGGGTCTTCATTCTGTTTGTTTGATCAGGGAGCAAAAATAAATGTTAATATTGAAACTAAAGCTGGGGTAAAAGAAACTATATCGGCTTATGTCTGTGTAAGCCAGGAAAATTATATGAGTTTGTTAACTCTATATAAAACAACAGACTATAATAAACGGAATTATTTCAGAGTCAAGACCAATATCAAGTCAAAAATCAACTATCAGATTATTGAACAAAAGTCAGTGCCTACACCACTACCGATTGATATTTGTATTCTAAATATAAGCTTGGGCGGTATGCTTATTGGCTGTGATACCGATTTTGAAACCGGAGACGTATACAAAGCAGATATTAATTTAAATAATACTTTTATTAATATTTCTATTAAAATATCGCGAAAATTCGAGTCGAAAAAATGGGTTAATGAATACGGTTGTGAGTTTCTGTCCATTTCACACCAAAACGAACGAGAAATTTGCAAATACATATTTGATAAAGAAAGACAAAAATTATTAATCGCCAAAGAACTCGAAAATAGCTGATTTATACTAATTCCAATTAAAAAGTGACCAAGATTTGCGAGGATTTTGTTTGTGAGACAAGGCGGAGGACGAAGGCGGGCTATCGCCCGCCGAGAACGACAACGCAGTCTCGCAAACAAAAGACCGCGAAGATTGGTTGATTTTTATTTGGAATTAGTATTAATGCATTTAAAATCTAAAATAAAAAAAGCAAATCCCGCCGAATCTCAGCCTTTGCTGGTTGAGATTCGGCGGGATTTATGAATTATATCTTATAAAGTCTCTGCAATCTGTGACAAATGGTCTTGACCATTCTATGGTTCCACAATTAGCTAATTGTATTTAGGTAGCCAGTTTCCGTGAGCTTCTAGTAAATCATCAACCATTTTGACAATTGTGTCAATATCTAATTCGCTTCCTGTGTGAGGGTCAAGCATTGCGGCTTGATAAATATGCTCTTTCTTTAGAGTATGCGCAGCTTCAATGGTAAGTAGTTGTACATTTATATTCGTCATATTCATTGCGGCACATTGGACTGGTAAAGCTCCGACATAGCAGGGGCGAATCCCTTGTCCATTCACAAGACATGGAACTTCAACACAGGCTTCCTCCGGAAGATTTTTAATCAAATGGCCTTTATTAAGTACGTTTCCGCCAATCTGATAAGGCGTTCCGGTCACCATGGACTCCATAATGTATGAGGCATATTCCCTCGAACGATTATGGTCGATCGATTTCTTATCAGAAAGGGAAGCGTATTCTTCTTTCCAACCTTTAATCTGGTTTATACATCTGCGTGGGTATTCGTCAATCGGAATATTATATTTTTCAATTAATTCTGGATACTTTGATTTGATGTAGAACATGTTGTATTCTGAATTATGTTCGCTTGATTCAGTGCAGTAATATCCAAATTTATCAATATAATCGTATCTGACCTTATCTTTGAATTCAGAATCGTTCATCTTTTCTTTGGCTCTGCGCTTGATTTCAGGATATAAATCATTTCCGTTTGCATCCTTAATTTCCAAAAGCCATGCCATGTGGTTAATTCCGGCAATTAGTTCTTTGCGCCCATCAACCAAATTTTCCATTCCCAGATCTTCTAATAGCCCTTTTGAACATACCTGTACGCTGTGGCACAGCCCGACAGCATTTATTCCACTATATCTTTGCAAGTATCCGCTGAGCATTGCCATGGGGTTGGTATAATTCAAAAACCATGCGTTGGGGCATACCTCACGCATATCCGCAGCAAAGTCTTTAATTACTGGGATAGTACGCAGTGCACGCATAATACCGCCGATTCCAAGTGTATCTCCTATGGTTTGGCGGAGCCCGTATTTTTTAGGAATTTCAAAGTCAATTATAGTGCAAGGGTCATACAGTCCAACCTGAATGGCGTTGATTACAAAGTCGGCACCACGCAATGCTTCTTTGCGATTTTCCACGCCGAGGTATGCGGTAATTTTGCCTGGGTTACCTTTGGCGCAGTTCATTGCATCCAAAATTGATTTGCTTTCTTTTAGCCGGACTCCGTCGATATCATAAATTGCAAACTCACTGTTTTTCAGTGACTCTGTGCAAAGGCAGTCACCGATAACATTTCTCGCAAAGACAGTGCTTCCTGCACCCATAAAAGTGATTTTTGGCATAAAATATTCCTCCTTGATTTTCTTGCATAAATTCTAACAAATATTGCGGCAAAGTAAAACTATATAATGTGGTGTTTGATTGTCATAATGTGACTAAAACAGTAAACATTTTCTTGAATTATCCTATATTGATTGTTATAATGTGAGAGAAAGAGGGTGATTAGCATTATGGAAGAAAAAAACTTTTTTGTTGCAAATAAAAATTACCATGATATTAACCCAAGAGACTGCGGATATCAAGCTTGTGCACCTAGCCACGCCTATGGTCCTGCTGTACGCGATTATTATTTGTTGCACTTTGTACTTTCGGGGACCGGAAAATTAATAAAAGGTGAAACAGAATATATTATTAATGAAAACCAATGCTTTTTAATCCGCCCGGGAGAAACGACCTATTACCAAGCAGATGAAAAGCATCCTTGGAAGTATATTTGGATTGGCTTTAACGCAGAAGTTGATCTACCGAAAGTTTTAAACGAAAATGATGTATTTGATGCTTTGATGTGCAAGCATGTGTTTTTGTCACTTTTGCAGATTGGTAATGACTTTACACAATTGGAGCCTATTCTTTGCAGTAGAATTTGGGAACTATTTACCTTGTTCCTTACAATTGAAAGCAGCAGGATAGATAATGAAAATGCAATTGTTGAAAAAGCCAAAAACTATATTGAAAACGAATATATGAATGATATTTCTATAGAAAAAATAGCAAATATGCTGTATGTTGACCGTACATATTTCAGTAAAAGCTTTAAACTGCGTTTTGGCATTTCACCAAAAGATTATTTATCTGCTTTCAGATTAGAAAAAGCTGCAACCCTGTTAACAGAACAGAAATATAATTCATATCAAATTTCTCAAATGACAGGGTATAATGATTATTGTAATTTTTCTAAAATGTTTAAAAGGATGTATGGCGTTTCTCCGAGCAAGTATACTTCTAAAAAATAGAATTTCTTTGCGTTTATTGCCTGTTTGAATAGAAAATTTATTATACATATTTTTAATATAAGTAATAACTGCATATTGACAAAATGTTATTACATGATACAATATATTGTATATGAGATGATTATAGGGGGATAAATTATGTCAATATCGCAAAATGCTTTAACTGTGCTCGAACGCAGATATTTAAAAAAAGATGAAAACGGAAAAACCATAGAAACCGCCCAGGACATGTTTAATCGTATAGCCGGTGCAATTGCAGCATCTGACAAGCTTTACGATGAATACGCGGATGTGTCTAAGACAGCAAAAACTTTTTATGATATGATGAGCTCACTTGAATTTCTTCCGAATTCGCCGACTCTGATGAACGCTGGACGGTCATTGGGACAGCTATCTGCATGCTTTGTGCTTCCTATTGAAGATACTATGGAAAACATTTTTGAAGCGATAAAACAGGCTGCGCTAATTCATAAATCAGGCGGTGGAACGGGATTTTCGTTTTCACGCTTACGTCAGCAGGGAAGTACAGTTAATTCCACCGGTGGTGTTGCATCGGGCCCGATAAGCTTTATGAAAGTGTTTAACATGGCGACAGAGGCCGTCAAGCAGGGCGGAACTCGGCGTGGTGCAAACATGGGAATTCTCCGAATTGACCACCCTGACATCATGGAATTTATTGATTGCAAGGCAAACAATAATGAAATCAACAATTTTAATATCTCTGTTGGCTTAACAGAAGAATTTATGAATGCGGTCGAAAGTGATTCTGACTATGATTTGATTGATCCGCATACAAAAGAGCCTGTAAAAAAACTGAATGCACGAGCTGTTTTTGATCATATAGTCGATGCTGCATGGCATAATGGTGAACCGGGAATTATCTTCCTCGACCGCCTTAACCGCGACAATATTGTTCCGTCTCAAGGGGAAATTGAGTCGACTAATCCATGCGGAGAGCAACCATTGCTGCCGTATGAGTCATGTAATTTAGGCTCAATTAATTTAACAAAGATGCTTAAATGTGCGGATGACAAATTCTCATTTGACTGGGACAAGCTGTCGGAAACTGTTAAGAATGCTGTGCATTTTCTCGATAACGTGATTGACGCCAATAAGTATCCTCTTGAAAAGATTGATTTTGTGACAAAACAAACACGAAAAATCGGTCTGGGAGTTATGGGTTGGGCAGACAGTCTTTTGTTAATGGGAATCCCATACGACTCTGAAGAAGCTATTGAGCTCGGTGAAAAACTCATGAAGTTTATTACCGATGAGGGCCGTGCCCAAAGTGCCGTGATTGCTGAAAAACGCGGTGCATTTCCATTGTTCTCAGAGAGCATTCTGCCACAAGACAGGCCTCAACGCAATGCTACAATTACCACAATTGCGCCAACCGGCACACTTTCAATCATTGGTAATTGCTCGAGCGGTGCCGAACCGATTTTCGGATATGTATATATTCGTAATATTATGGATGGCACGGAAATGGTCGAAGTCAATTCCATCTTAAAAAATGAGCTTGAAAAGCGCGGACTTTATTCTGATGAAATGATGAAGCGAATTGCAAAAGAAGGTACAATTGCTCATATTGAGGAGTTGCCTGAGGATTTGCGCAGAGTCTTCGTTTCCGCACATGACATTAGCCCGGAGAATCATATCCGTATGCAAGCTGCATTCCAAAGGGGTACCGACAATGCAGTTTCCAAAACAGTGAACTTTTCAAATTCTGCCACTCGCGAGGATGTTGCCGAAGTGTATAGTCTTGCATTCCATCTTGACTGTAAAGGTGTTACCATTTATCGTGATGGCAGCCGTAACGAGCAGGTTTTGAATATCGGTAAGGTTAAAAAAGATGAAATATCCGAAGCCGATTCTATACAAGAATCTAATATTGTGCCGCGCCAGCGCCCTGATGCAGTGATGGGTATTACTGAAAAAGTCAAAATCGGATGCGGAAACTTGTATATCACAGTAAACTACGATAACAAGGGAATCTGTGAGGTGTTTACTAATACCGGCAAAGCTGGAGGTTGTCCATCACAATCAGAAGCGACCGCACGACTGGCATCTGTTGCCCTTCGCAGCGGCATTGATGTAAAAGCCATAGTTGACCAGCTTAAGGGTATTCGTTGCCCGTCAACCATCAGACAAGGCGGAATGAAGTGTACATCCTGCCCCGACGCAATCGGAAAAGCTATTGAACGGGTATATAAGCAACAAGCTGATCTAGGCGCATGGCCTGCCATGCCGGAATTTAATTCAAAATCTGTTGATTCTCTTTTGCAACCCGTTAAAGGAAATGAGGATGTTGCCGGTAAAATGCGTTTATGCCCGGAGTGCGGTGAAAAGCTGGAACACGAGAGTGGTTGTGTTATTTGCAGAAATTGCGGCTATTCAAAGTGTGGTTAAGAATAATTCTTTGAATTTATGCATATAATAAATATAGGCGTAATAAGGGAAAAAATTAACAAGAAATCAGGCTGACATGGGAATAAAATCTCATGACAGCCTGATTTCGTTTGTATTTATATATAACTAATAAAAACAGATAAATAAGATTATAACTGTTATTAATACTAATTCCAATTAAAAAGAGCTCAGAGTTTGCTCGTTTAAAATGATTTAAAACCTGCTAAAGCTTTTGCATAAAATAAAGGGTTTGTTTTTAATTCATAATATAATTTTACATCATTGATATCCAATGCAATTGTGGGGTCAGGATCACGGTTGTTGATTTCTATAAGCCATACATAATCATTCGTATCCATCCCAACATCAAGACCGAGAGTGCCGCAGTTAATTCCAAGCTCATCTAATTTATTGCAAGAGTGAAAGGCAAATGATTTTATTTCATTTAAAATATAGGCTGATTTATAGTCTGATAGATGCAAAACCTCTTTAAACATAAATTCTGCATCAAAAGCAGTTCCTCCGTTTGATATATTGCTCACAATGCTGCTCGTGCCACTGCACTTAGCGATAATTGCATTACATTTCCAACTGTTTGATTGGTCTTTTTGCATAATACATCTAAAGTCAATAATACTGCCTTCATGATTCATCAGATTGATAGCTTGCTGCACAATATATTTTCCGTTAGCTAAAATGTTTTTTATATATTCACTTGCTTCACTTTTGGTTTCAAATGTATCAGTCAGGTTTGAACCATTATCACGATGCTTGAAAACATACAATGCGTTATCTTTACTAACTTGAAAAATCCCTTTGCCACGCAAGCCTGAAATTGGTTTTACATATATTTTTTTAAACGTTTCAAGCATATCGAATATATCTTGCTCTGATTTATATAATACAGTATAGGGAATATGATCATTAATCTCTGTGTCGACAGAGAGCCATTGGTGCATCTTCCATTTGCTGAAATATTGACTGTTAAATAGTTTATCGCCTATCGCCACACGAAAGTGATCCTTCCATGTGCCATTAAGCCCAATAGTACGATAAATGGCACAGGGGTAAGGAAATGTGCCTTTTTCAAAGCGATTTTCAATTGGGTTGTAGCAATAGCCCTCAATTATTTGTTTGTCTATATCAATTCTGTCTAAGGCAAACACCACAACCGCGCCATGTAATTCAGAGTATTTTTTTACATAAACCATCATTTTTTCTAAAAATGAAGCTTTCAAGCGTCTATTTTCTTTGCTCATTAAAAGCCCAATAAATGGGCCGATGATGAGTTCATTTTCATTTATAGCTATTTCATATGTCGGGTATGGGGGCAGATGCATTTCCTCCATAAGATTTTTAGATATTAATATATTCGTATATAATACTTCATCACTTATGCGAATATCAACATAACGCTTCTGGTTACCAAAACATATATAGATGCTTTTTTTCGTAATAATATTTAATTCAGCCGCTCTGCGTGGATTTATTATAAATTCAGAGTTGTTATCTGGACTTGTTAAAACTGTTACAGTGTTATTCAAAATAGCTTTATTCCTTTCCGGATTTTCTGCCGTAAAGCACAAAATTGGAGATTTTATTGATATTGTGTTTCTTTTAATTACTCCGATAACTGTGTAAGTGAGAGTGCATATAGCAAGGGGGTATATCTTATATTGAGGTAAGTCTGACGATCCAAAACTTTAAAGCCTTTAAAGCTTGGAAATACATTCGCCTCAATTAACCAAAGGTTCTTATCAATATCAACCGCAATATCTATTCCGAACTCGGCAAAATCTTCGCCCATTGTATCCATGTATGTGCAAAATTTTTGGCAAAAATCATTAATCTGTTTTGGAATAAGTTCATAGTCATTGACAAAGGATTGCTTCAGTGATTCTTCAAGTGTTAATGCATGGCCGCCTCTTGATATATTGGTAATATAACCGTGATCTTTGGACACCCTGCATTCAATACCCGTACATCCCCAAACGTTTTCTTTGTGTTTTTGCATCACTACCCTGACATCGAAAATAGAATCATCTATTTTTGCAAGGGGTAGATACTTTTGAATCAAATAATTATTAAAGAACATTTGGTTTTCATCGAAAAATCTTTTCAATGACTCATCATCATGCAATATAGAAATAATCGGTTGCCCGACCCTGTAATCAATTATTTTGTAGGCAGAATCTTCTTTTTCAATAATGCAAAGCCCTCTGCCTCTTGATAAATCGAGAGGTTTTAAAATTACTTTTGAATTACTGTCAATAAACATTTTTATCTTATCATATGAGAGTGATAATTCGGTAGGTGGAAGGTGTTTTTTTAGATCACTGTTCAAACTAATAAAGTCAGATAACTCGTATTTTGTAAAACGATATGAATTAAACAGCTTGTTTTTGGTATACTTTTTTAGTTGCTTAATAACCAGTGGGTCTGAATGGAAGTCACGTCTATAAATCACTTCCGGCAGCGGAAAGTGTCCATACTCCCATTCACAAGTTTCTATATTATAAAACAGGCCGTAAGCCGTGTTGTTTTTCCAATTAATTGAATTAGGTGAGAAAGCATATATTAATCCACCAATTTTATCATATATACCAAGGCGGTCGGAGTATTTTTTCATGTGCGTTGGATTGTAACGATGTGTTTCAGTTCCTAATAAGAGCCCGATTACTGGACCGATTACTATATTCCAGCCTTTTGTTTTAATTCTGTATATTAATGATTCCTGTATTAAAAGTGATTCCTCCAGCTTATCTGACAACTTTAGTTTTAAGGGGTTGTCGTATGAACTTCCTTTTTCTGAGTCAAGATCATCAATGCGCTCAATTACTGCATTGACTGTTTTTCCGCCAAAACTGATTATTGCTAAACTGCCACTGTCAAAACCCATTGAGGATGGCAAAAAAATAATTTCTCGGTCAGAATGTATTACTTCAAATTTAGCCCACATAATTTCACTGCTTTCATATATCTATAGATAATTTGTACATTTTAGAATTTGTATGCTATACGAAAACCAATCAATACTTATCCCAATTAAAAATCGTCCAAAGACTGGATGTTTTTTAGTTGAAATTAGTATAAAGTGAGGATATATAATGTTGCGGCAAATAGCCGCACTCCCACTGAAGAGGGCTTTAAAAACATTTAAGGCAGTTTGGCATTAATATCCCTTTAAACGGTTTCGTACAAATATTACGTTATTCTTCCAAATCATCATTTTCATAATATTCTCTCGATTTTTGAAGTATAAACTCTGCATTGTCAAGTTCAAATTGCAGCATCATCTGTAATCTAAACACATTTTTAATGATACTGTTTACTGATTCATTCACAGCAATATAATCATCAATATTATTTGATATTTTATTTGTTTTAAGGACGATTTCACTCTCTGAATTCAGAATTTCGCTAAGTGCTGTTTCTTCTAGAGCTAAGGATTCAATAATATCCGTTATCGCTTGTTCCAAACTGATATCAGATAGCGGAATTAAATTGTTTGATTGGGACACAACTTTACCCTCCTTTACTAAAACGTTTATTCTTTTATTATTCTTTTATTATTATTTTATTATTATTTTATTGATTAAATCGTCGTATGACGCCATCATTGAGGTCTTGATTAGTGCAATTGAGTTATCATCTAAAACTCTTTTTAAAACTTCACATGTTTCATCAGAGTCCTTACAAAAATGTATGTTGTCTTGATTCATACCATTTTGTAAAGCCCCTAAACCTATATCATTAGCTCCGTTACCGATTATAATTAGTTCGTCTATTCCTAGTGATGCTACTAGCTTGCCAATTTGTTTGTGATATTTAGGGCTCTGGTCGCCTAAAAGTGACATTTTTCCCAAAGCCGCAATTGTTTTTCTCTCAATAGATAACTTTTTTAATAATTTTAGAGCCATTTCTGTCGATGTTGGATTCGTTGACCAGGTGTCGTCAATGATAATGCTATCGTTTATTCCTTTGTTGAATTCAAAATGCTTCTCGACATTTTGAAAAGACGCCAGTCTATCTTTAGATTGTTCAAAAGCTATCCCCAAAACATGCGTTGCAGTGATTGCTGCCGCAGCGTTATAAACATTGAATTCAGCATGATCGTGAATAAAGAATTCTACAGTTTCGTCTTCGTGCTGCATTGTAAATTGTAAACCGTGTTTGACATGGACGAAATTTGAGATTTTATAATTCGATTTTTCGCTAAACCCAAAGTAAATAATTTTTCCTTTATATTTGCTTAAATCAATTTTTTCAATATTCGCATCATCAGCATTTAATATGAGAATGCCTTTATAATCCAATCCTTCAACAAATTCACCTTTAGCCTTAATATAAGAATCTATAGAATCAAATGCCTGTAAATGGTCAATCCCAATATTTGTAATTACTCCTATTTGCGGTTTGAAATATCTACAGCATCCCTTTAAATCTCCGGGAGCAGCAACACCCATTTCAAAGACACCAACCTGTGAATTGTCATTCATATCTAACAAATAGCCAAAATGACGAAAACTGGCATTTAAACTTTTATATGTTGAATCAACATTATAATCTGCGGATAATATGCGAACGATCATTTCTTTCGTAGTTGTTTTTCCACAGGTACCTGTAACCCCGATTATGGGTATATTAAATAGACTTCTATAAAAGTTTATAAATTTCCAATAAGCAATTTCAAGATCTGATACTTGCACAACTGTTACATTTTCAGCGAGCATATCAAAGCTTTCCGGTTTATCCGTAACTACAACACATGGTGGGCATTTTGCGCTTGAAAACAGATTCTTACCGCTATCAATATATATATCAAATATTAGCGATCCGTTTCTTATATTTCTGATTTTAGTCACTACATTAGTGACTACGAGTGCTTTTGCACCATGCAAAACTTTGCCGTCAATTTGTTCTATAATAGTTTTTATCGGTAGGTTTTTCATCTATTCATCTCTTTTATTCAATTTATTTTAATGATTAATTAATTTACTTGATAATAAATATAAGTTGGCATTTAGAGCAGCTAATCTATCAAGTATACTTGATATCGCTTAAAATTCAGGACAGGACGGAATTTTAGTTTGTAATTTCTTAGTCCGCCGGGGCCAAGGTCACTTCCTACATTTAGCAGCCTAGTTTTAGGATTCCGTCGATAAAGCTCTTTTGCAAATTCGACCATTAATGTTTCTGATAATCCCGGTATATCATTTTCAAATTTAACAACGCTGCCCCAAGCCTGACCGGTTGGTAACTCAGAACCTGAAATCATTCCGACCACTTTATCGCCTTTTTTAACAGTCAGAATAATCTGATCCAATTCATAACAGTTCTTAACGATTTGTTGAAAGTAAACTGTGTCAAATATTCTTGCATATTTTTGACCTGACGAATTTTTCCAATTATCGCCGAGTCTAATCAACTCATCATAATCATTCTGATTATAAATGCCAATAACAGCATCGGGATTGTTTTTGCTGAACTTATTTATCCTGTTTCTTAAATTACTAAACTCTCCTCCTTCAAGCTTAACCAACTTTTGAATATCAAAATGCCGCTCAATCCCAACAAGTGTGACTAATCGGAAGGCTTCATCAAAAGCTGGACTCTTTCTCAAAAATTCCAGCTGGTTATCGTTTATCATCTTAACCAATGTTTTGCCGGTGTCTTGCTTGTTCCATTCGTAGCAATAGTTCAAACATTTATATAAAACTTGAATTACCTTTTCGGGGCTTCCACTTCCGAACGGAAGACAAAACAAGTAAAGCGACTCTTTGTATGAATACACAAATGTAACGAGCATACCGTCTACAATTTTCCAAACTACCGTTCTTAATTTAGACTGCGCCATTGCCCAAATATAAGCAAAGCTGCATGACCATAAATTAATAGGACAATCAGATTTTTTTATAAAATCTGAATAAAGTTTCATATCTTCTATGCTAATCTCATTAAAGGACCAACTTCCTAACTTAAGTGTATTTGACGAAGGTTCAACCAAAATGTTCATCTCCAAAAAAATATACATATCCCATATAGTGTTCATAACATATTGAGTTTACTTCTCTTATATTATTTGATACTTCCATAAATGGGTTATGAACCGGTATTTTCTTTCTCATGATATTCTGAATCGTGGATAGTGTTTTCTGTTACTCCGGTGCTGTCGGGCGTTTTATTCAATAGATTTTCAAGATCTAATTGAAAGTCCATCTCTTTTTTTATACTATCTTTTAGCTCCTGCTCTATGTTTGAATTTTTTTGAATTAGCGTGGCAATTATTGACACCAGATTATTTTCAAAAAGTTCACCTGTCGTGTTTGAAGCTGACTTAATTGTTTTTATAGTAGCTTGTATTTCACTTGATAATCTAGTTTCTTCAGCGGCTATTGATGCCAAAAGAATCTTTATTCTATCCTCAAGAGTTTCAGAGATGGGGGAGTT
>JAQVYP010000017.1 GCA_029004655.1 Oscillospiraceae bacterium
CTCGTGTTAATCAGCACTGTTTTTATCGTCCTACACCACAATACTACAAAACTTAGAAATAGGAGAAAGCTATGAATAATTTAAATATTCCATATAATTCATCAAGCGATGGAATTTATCAACCTGCTAGCATGAATCTTACGCATGATATAACGCCAACTAGCACATACTTAAACAATAAAGCGGTGCAACCATGTGCTGCAGCACAACAACTACAAATGATGCCCCAAATCGGTATTAATGGAGTGCAGCAACAACAAATGTTACCGCAAATAGGGACACAAAACAACAATGGCACATTCAACGTACCAGAAACAGTAACAAACCCTTACTTTTGGCCGGCATATTTAAAAAAATATATTGGATATTGGATGCGGGTTGTTTCATTCATTGGAAATTCATTTACAGATTATACCGGTAAATTATTAGAAGTTGGTGCAGCTTATATTGTATTAAAACCATTAGCGCCGGAAGTAATAAATATTATTGATTTGTATTCAATAAAATTTGTTTCAGTTGTTCTCACAACAGATCCTCAAGTGTTATTTAATAATATGAACGATATGGGTAATGTTGTAGAGCCTTAAGCTGCATTAATACAATCTAAAACTAAATCGAACCGTCAAAAAATCCTAGCCATTATAGCTAGGATTTTTTTAATTATAAGTTATAGCTTTACGCGATGAAAAACTTTTTTACCTTTTTTTATAATGATGTCGTTTTCTCTTATACTATCAAGTGAAACAGCTAAAGCAAGGTCCGTTATCTTAACATTATCAATAGCGATGCCGCCTTGCTGCACTAGACGACGGGCTTCACCCTTTGATGGAGCAAGACCACATTCAAACAATAAATCCATTATACCGATTGAGCCATCAGTAAATTTACTTTCATCAAGAACAGTGGCGGGCATATTTTCATCGTCGATACCTACACCAAATAAGGATTTAGCCGAATTCATGGCTTTTGTAGCTTCTTCTTCGCCATGAATAAGCTTTGTAAGTTCGAAAGCCAAACGTTCCTTAACAGCATTTAGCTGACTTCCCTCAAGTTTTTCCATTTCTCTAATTTCATCAAGTGGAACAAATGTCAGCATTTTTAAGCACTTAATAACATCTGCGTCACCAACGTTACGCCAGTATTGATAGAATTCATAGGGACTGGTTTTATTAGGATCGAGCCAAACCGCACCATTCTCAGTTTTGCCCATTTTTTTACCTTCACTTGTAAGCAACAAATTAAATGTCAATCCATATGCTTCTTTACCTTCAGCTTTCCTAATCAGTTCAACACCACCAATAATGTTGCTCCACTGATCATCTCCGCCCATTTCCAAGACGCAATTATGCTTTTTGTTCAACACAAGAAAATCATAACTTTGCATTAACATATAATTGAGTTCAAAGAAGGACAAGCCTCTCTCCAAGCGCTGTTTATAACACTCAAACGAAAGCATTCTGTTAACTGAAAAATGAACGCCAATATCTCTTAAGAACTCAATATAATTAAGACTTAAAAGCCAATCACCATTGTTTTCCATTAATGCCTTACCTTCAGAAAAATCGACTACACTGCCCATTTGATTTACAAAGCACTCTATATTGTAATCAATTTGCTCTCTGGTAAGCATTTTTCTCATGTCGGTTTTTCCAGATGGATCTCCGATCATTCCGGTGCCGCCGCCAAACAACGCAATCGGTGTATGACCGTGGCGCTGCATATGCGCCATTACTATCATTGCAACGAAATGCCCAACATGCAAGCTGTCAGCAGTAGGATCAAAGCCAATATAAAAGGTTATCTTTTCATTGTCAAGTAACTCTTTTACCTTTTCTAAACTGGTTGATTGAGCAACAAGCCCTCTGGCTTCCAACTCTTCAAATAATGTCATCAAACTCTCTCCCATTAATTAGTATAGCATATCGACTATTATATCAAACCGTTTCTCCACTTTCAATAAGTTCTTTGGCAGAATTATACAAGCTTTCAGTCATTTCTCCGCCTGACATAATTCTGGCAATTTCTCTTATCCTGTCATCACCGCAAATATTAGAAACAGATGTATATGTTTTTTGATCGTGCACTTGCTTTTCAATAAGCATATGATTATTTGCTATTGCAGCAATTTGTGCCAAATGAGTAACACATATTACTTGATGTGATTTTGATAATATTTTAAGCTGATTGCCGACTTTTCCGGCAGTTCGTCCGCTTATACCAACATCAATTTCGTCGAAAATTAAAGTTTGTATATCATCAACATCGGTTAGCACACTTTTTATTGCCAACATAATTCGTGACAATTCACCACCCGAGGCAATTTTTGAAAGCGGTTTGGGTGGTTCTCCGGCATTTGCCGAAATCAAAAACTCTACCTTATCACACCCGCGTCTTGTATATATTCCGGGCTTATTATCGACTACAAAAGTCACATTTGGCATTTCAAGATATTTTAAAATACTGCAAACACTTTCACAGAAACTGACCGCTGCTTTTTGTCTGGCATCGGTTAAAATCAAGCCTTTATTGTAGACCTCTTCTTCATATAATTCTTGTTCTTTCAGCAGTTCTTCCTGCCTTTTGTCATTAAGTTCAATACTTTCCAGCTCAACTTGTGCTTTGCTTAAATACTCTAAAATTTCACTTTCAGTATCACCATATTTGTGCTTAAGCTTATAAAGTAAATCCAATCTATCTTGAATTTCCTGTAGTTCTAACGGATTAAACTCAAAGCTATCAATAATATTACGCAAATCTTCACTTATTTCGGATAAATTATATCCGCATGATGCAAGAATATCAACTGATAAATTCACATCGTTCAAAATTGATGATATAGATTCAAGATTTTCGGTTGCAGTTTCCACCATAGAAACAGCTCCCGCAGTATCATCTGTTCCTGACAACATAGTATATGCGCCGTTAAGTGCAGTTACAATTTTTTCGGAATTTAAAATATAATCACGTTTTTTTACAAGGTCTTCTGCTTCACCATCTTTAACATTTGCTGCAGTAATTTCAGAAATCTGATATTGAAGCAAATCAACACGCTGTGCTTTATATCCTTCATCTGTATTGATTTTGACAAATTCTTTTTTCACACTTTTAAGCGCATTGTAAGAGACCTGATAATCTTTAATCAATTCGTCAATTGAAGCGAAAGAATCCAAAAAATCAATGTGGCTGTCCGGATTAAGCAACGCCTGATTATCGTGCTGACCATGAATATTTATAAGACACTTGCCAATTTCTTTTAAAGTAGCAAGTGAAGCCTGTACACCATTTATTCTGCAAATATTCTTACCATCTAAATTTAAAGTGCGTTGAACAACCAAGAAGCCATCATCATCAGGTTCAAACCCCTGATCGTAGATAGCAGTTAATGCCTTTTCATTTAAATCCGAAAAGGCGGCGGAAACCATCGCTTTATTACAGCCATTGCGAATCAGTTCTTTCGATGTGCGCTCGCCTAATACAGCGTTAATAGAGTCTATAATAATAGATTTACCTGCACCTGTTTCACCAGTAAGAACATTAAATCCGCTCATGAGCTGTGTTTCGGATTTATCAATAACAGCAATGTTTTCAATATTAAGACTCTTTAACATTTACTCACCGCCCAAAATCATTTAATAAGAGTAATTAGCCTATCAGTCAAGGTTTTCGCGGCTTCCTCATTGCGGGTGATTGCCAAAATTGTATCATCACCGGCGAGAGTCCCCACCACCATGCTGCCATACAAATTATCAAGTGCCGCACAGGCACCTGGAGCCATTCCGGAGTGGCATTTAATGACAACATCATTCATTGCATAATCTATTGAAATAACAGAATTAGAAAAAATATCAACAAACCTGACAGAACTTTCAGAACCGTACTTTTGATTAAAAATGTACCGATAGCGTCCTTCAGAGTCCAGTGCTTTTACAATCTTAAGTTCTTTAATATCACGCGATATAGTTGCTTGAGTGACTTCAGAACCGGATTTGCACAAAGTTTCTTGCAAATCTTCCTGAGTTTCAATAACATTTTTTGTAATTAGCTCTAAAATCAGCTGCTGTCTTTCTTTTTTCATAAAAAACTCCGTCCTATCAAATATAATTTCACATTTATTTGATTAAATATTAACTTTTATCTGATTTTTTCAGACAACGTTTTATATAGAGAGTTACCACCAATTTTAATAAGTTTAATTGATTTTTCTGCTTTCGAAATCTCGATACTTTTATTTGACTCAATACGTTTTGAAGATTCACCGTCGACTGTTAAAAACACATCATTATCATCACGGTTGCAATTAGTTATTTTGAGTTTAGTGTTTGGATTTAAGATAAGTGACCTTGAATACAAAGAATGAGGACAAATCGGAGTAAGAATTATACTGTCAAGCGATGGGTCAACAACAGGTCCTCCCGCAGACATGGAATATGCCGTTGAACCTGTTGGCGTGGCTGCAATTAAACCATCAGCACGATAATTAATAATATCGTCATCAAACTTTGCAGAAACATCAATCAATCTTGAAAGTGAGCCATTAGAAACAACGGCATCATTCAAGCAATACAGGTCTTCACTGCTGCCTTCCAACTTAATTTTTAGCATCATACGTTTTTGTGTTATATATTTTCCTGTTGTCAAAGTTTTTAATGCATCAAGGTTATCGGCTTCTATACCGGCTAAATAGCCAACGCGTCCGGCATTAATTCCTAGCAATGGTTTATCGTAATTTGCAGCTTTTTTAGCGGCATGAATAATTGTGCCATCACCACCGATTACGACAACTACATCACATAAAGTAAAGGCTTTTTCTTTCGGAAGAATATCGAAATCTCTGCTTTCAAATACAACATCATTCGACAACATAGCATTTATATTTAGTTGTTTGAAAATTTTGCCCACCCGTTCAGTTATTGCGGGGGCAAATTCCCTGCTTAAATTAGGAATTACAAGAACTTTCATAAACACACCATTGCCTTTATTAAAAATTATTGAATTATAAATCCAACGTACTGTGGGATAAGTTTACAATTTCCTGCGGTGAAACTTCCAAATCATACGATGGTTGATCGGATTTTTTAATGTATGCCAAATATTCAATATTTCCCTCAGGGCCTTTAATCGGTGAAAAATCTATTCCAATCACCTTAAATCCGAGATTTACCATGATACCTGAAATTCTTTCGACTACCTCAACATGAACAGACTTATCGCGAACTACACCTTTTTTTCCTACCTTATCCTTGCCGGCCTCGAACTGAGGTTTTATTAAGCAAACGGCAGTGGCATCATCTTTTAAAAATGTCCGAAGCACCGGCAAAATAATTGACAACGATATAAAAGAAACATCAACAGATGCAAAGTCAAGCGGATTATTAATTTGTTCAGTAGTTGCATATCTAAAATTAGTGCGCTCAAGGTTAATTACTCTGTCATCAATTCGAAGTTTCCAAGCAAGCTGACCATATCCAACATCAATAGCATAAACACTTGCAGCACCATTTTGAAGCATACAGTCTGTGAAGCCTCCTGTTGAAGCACCAATATCAGCACAAATGCATCCATCTAAAGATATGTTAAAGCGATTCATAGCTTTTTCAAGCTTTAGACCTCCACGACTAACGTATTTCAGCGGATTGCTTCTAACCTCAACAATATCATCAGGCTTAACACTAGTGCCCGGCTTATCAGCTTTCTGATTGTTTATATATACGACACCCGCCATTATTAAAGCTTTTGCTTTTTCACGGCTTTCAGAAAAACCACGTTCAAAAACTGCAGTGTCAAGTCTGACTTTATCGCTCAATTTTCTCCCTCACTGACAATTTTAATCATAGCGTTGCTATCAAGATAGTATTTCTTTTTTAAAGAACTAACGGTTGCCTGTGCAACAAATCCTTCAACGGCAATTGATTTATAAAAGCCCTTAAAACCGTGTTCGATAAGTGTTGAGCCCAGCCTTTGTGCAACGCCGCCATTTTTAATTCCTTCTTCGAAGAAATAAATTGATTTAAACCCTTTAAGCGTATTTATCAATTCATCAGACAAAGGATTAATAACATTTAGTTTTACGACAACAATATCATTATTTCCGTTTTCCGACAAGTGTTTTTTAGCGATTAAAGCATCTGCAAATGTTGTGCCATAGGAAACAATTGCAGTACTTCCCTCGCCAAAGCAATCAAAATCATTATTACTATAACAAAAACCTTTAAGAATATCCGGCTCGCTTCCTCTTGGATATCTTATAGCAGCTATACCAACGGGATTTTTAAGCCTTTCGCTCAACATATTTTCTAACTCATCGTAATTTGATGGTGCGAAAATTTTAACACCCGGAATTGACGATAAAAAAGATACATCAAACAAGCCTTGATGGGTTTCCCCATCTTCCCCAACAAATCCGGAACGATCAACACACAACGTAACCGGCAGCCCCTCAATTGCAACATCATGAATTATTTGATCATAACCCCGTTGCAGAAAAGATGAATACACAGCAAGAACCGGTTTTAGCCCGGATTTTGCGAGACCTGCGCAAAAAGTGACAGCATGTTGCTCGGCAATACCAACATCAAAAAAGCGATTTTTGTAATTTATCTCAAAATCAGTCAGACCTGTGCCGGAGGACATGGCCGCAGTAACAGCGCAGATTTTTTCATCTTTACTAGCCAAATCACTAAGAGTTTCTCCGAATATTGCCGAAAAATTAATTCCGCTATTTTCCGGAAAACCTGTTTCAAGATCAAATGACCCGACACCGTGAAAATCTCTAGGACTTAATTCTGCAAGTTCATAACCCTTACCTTTTATGGTAAGTGCGTGGATAATAACCGGTCTGTTCTCCTGCTTTGCAATTTTCATAATATCAATAAGCTGTTTAATGTCGTGACCATCAACCGGACCCATATAATTAAAGCCAAGACCCTCAAAAATATTGGTATTATAAATAGCGCTTTTAATACGATTTTTAGATCTTAGTAAGCCGGAGCGAAGCTTTGAACCGACAATTGGAATTCGCAATGCTACAGATTCAACATTATGTTTAAATCTGTGATATGACGGCTTAGTTCTGATAAGACTTAATTGGCGTGCAAGTGCGCCGACATTGCGGGAGATTGACATCTTATTATCATTTAAAATAACAATCAGATTATTTTTATCACGACCGGCATTATTAAGAGCTTCATAGACCATACCGCCTGTCATTGCACCATCTCCGACTATTGCCACAACATTCGACTGCTTGGATTGCAAAGCATTGCCCTTGCAAATTCCGTATGCGGCAGATATTGAGCTGCTGCTGTGGCCTGTAATAACCGGATCATATTCACTTTCAGACGGGCGCATAAACCCTGAAATACCATTTTCTTTTCTTAGCGTAGAGAATTCATCATACCTGCCTGTTAGAAGTTTATGAGTATAACATTGATGCCCCACATCAAAAATAATGGAATCCGAAGGTGAATCAAATACACTATGAATAGCAACGGTTAATTCTACAACGCCAAGATTTGACGCTAAATGACCGCCGTTATTCGATACCGTTTCTAATAAACATTCCCTTATTTCGCTGCAAAGATCATAGAGTTTATTTTTATCTAATTTTTTTAGATCATCAGGTGATTTAATTGATTTAAGAATACTGTCGTTCAGTGGAAGGACCAACCTTTCAAATTATCTAAGTACAGGCATGAATATGCCAATTGAAATGCCAAACAAAATACCGACTAAAACTTCTATGGGCCTATGCCCCAACAATTCCTGCAAGTCCTCATATTGTTTGTCTTCTACATCAAGTTCCAATATTCGTGAAATACGATTTAATAATTTAGCATGTTGTCCCGCATTCCATCTAACGCCGATAGCATCATACATAACGACCCAAGAAACAACAAAGCAAATTGCAAAGGTAGATGTATATATACCATCAACTCTCGCTACTGTTGTGGTTAGTGCTGCCATTACCGCCGCATGGGAGCTTGGCATTCCGCCTGATCCCATCAAGCGTTCTGCCGAGAAACGTCCGGTTGTTATTCTTGTAATAATAGTTTTTATAAGCTGAGCCGCTATCCACGCCAAAACTGGATTACAGAATATACTGTTTGACAAGATAGCATTTACAACATCATTCATTTAAAACACCTTTTCAAATCAACTAAAATTTACGATTTGACAAATAATCAGCAAGATCCGCCAAATCCGAAGTATCAATATTGAATGCAGAAAGTGATAATTTAGCCTTTTGGGTTAAGTCATCAACAGTAGCAACTGCAGACTCAATCCCCAACAAAGAAACATATGTTGATTTTTGATTTGCATCATCACTTCCGATTGGTTTTCCCAATGTTGCAGCATCACTTGTTTTATCAAGAATATCATCAACAATTTGAAAAGCAAATCCTATAGATTCCGCATATTTTAGTGCAGCATTTATTTTTTCTTTATCAGCTCCGGCCAAAGTACAACCGATTGATGCCGCCGCTTTTAAAAGTGCACCGGTTTTTAAAGAATACATTTGATTAAGTGTGTCTAAATCAATCGATTTTTTTTCACTTTTCAGATCAATCACCTGACCGCCAATCATACCGTCCACACCTGCAAAATCGCTTAGTATCGCAGCACATCTAACAACAAGATCAGATGAAATATTTTGGGTTTTTAGACAAACTGAAAAGCTCGCTGTCAGTAATCCATCGCCTGCAAGCAAAGCAATATCCTCGCCAAAAGCAACATGACAAGAAGGCTTACCACGACGCATATCATCGTTATCCATGCATGGTAAATCATCATGAATAAGCGAATAAGTATGTATCATTTCCAAAGCACAGGCAAAAGGCAAAGCGTCTTCCACTTTGCCACCGCATATTTTGTGGAATTCCAATAACAAAGCCGGGCGAATTCGTTTGCCACCCAAGAGTGTGCTGTATTCCATTGCCTTGATTACATCACTATATAAACAATCATCATGAGATAGCAATGATTTAAGTTTATTTTGAACCATGTTACCATAACTGTCAAGCATTCTTTCAACAGACATTAATTTTCCTCGTTTCTGTCATAATCCGACAGTTCAACAATCATTTGTTTTGCTGATTTCAACTTTTTATCGCAATTATTTATCAAATCAATACTCTCTTTAAAAAGCTCCATTGCATCTTCAAGTGGGCATTCCCCACTTTCAAGCAAACGAACAATCTCCTCAAGTCTGTTAATGGATTTGTTATAAGAATCGTTGTTTTTCATTTATAACTCCTTCGTGTCGATTACGCTGCTATTTATGAACCCGTCGACAACTCTAATTTTCAATTCATCATTTTTATTGACCTGACTAATTGATTTTACATTAACATCATTTAAATATACCACCGCGAAACCGCGGCTCAAAATGTTCAAAGGATTTAATGCATTTACGGAAGCAACCAATGTTTTAAACTTAATTTCATCTGAAGAAGTCTTGTTGCTGAACTTTGAGTTCAATTTAAGTCTAACGTCGTTTAACTGCTTTTCAAAAACCGTAATAACATTTATTGGGCTTTGCAAAACAGGACGCATACTCGAAGCAACAAGCCGCATAGCATTTTTATCAATTATCCGCTGGGCAAATTTTGTTATCGTAGATTTCGTAAACTTTAAATAATTCTTTTGCTCTTCAATATCCGGAACTGCAATCTCAGCCGCCGCAGATGGAGTTGGAGCTCTTAAATCTGCAACAAAATCACAAATTGTAAAATCTGTTTCATGCCCGACTGCAGAAATAATAGGAATCGGCGAATCAAAAACCGTTCTTGCCAGTTGCTCATCATTAAATGCTGACAAATCCTCTGCCGAACCTCCGCCACGACCTAAAATAATCAAATCTATTCCAATGCATTTATAGACACGTTTGAGAGTGCCAATTATTTCAGTTGCAGCGCCACTGCCTTGAACTGACACAGGACACATTACAATTTTGCAGACTGGATATCTTCTGCCTAAAACACTGATTATATCTTTAACAGCCGCACCTGTTGGTGAAGTTATAACAGCAATTGTTTGAGGGTTTTGTGGAAGCGGCTTTTTGTATTTTTGGTCAAATAAGCCTTCTTTCTCAAGCCTTGCTTTGATTTGCTCAAAAGCAATTGCCAAAGCACCTGCACCTGCGGCTTGAATTTCTGACGCATAAAACTGATATTGTCCGTCACGCTCATAAAGCGAAACTCTGCCCCTGCATAAAACCTTCATGCCATCCTGTGGAATAAATTTCATGCGAGAAGCATCACTTTTAAACATTGCACAACGGATTATAGAACTGTCATCCTTAAGTGAAAAATACATATGACCGCTAAAGCTGTTAAGTTTGAAATTCGAAATTTCACCGGATATATACACAGATTGAAGCTTAGCATCACCCTCAAGCAAAAACCTAACATATCTATTAAGTTGTGTGACGGTCATAATTAAACTATTCATTGTTATATCCTTTATTTATACTCGCATATTATGTCTCAGCATTGCCAGAACAGCAATTCCACCGGCATTATCGCTGGAGAATTGAGGGGTGGCAAATAGCGCACCATATTTATTGGTCATTCTTTCTCTGATAATTGAATTTGACATAACACCACCTGCAAATACAAGTGGAAACTTGCCATATTTTTTTATCAAAGCTTCAGTCATACCGTCAATGGTTTTATATATATATTCAACAGTAAATCTTGCAATATCTTCTTTACTGCATGAATTTTCAAAAAGTTTACGGCAATTATTTTCAAGTCCGGAAACATTGCAATCGCAGCCTTTTAGGCTGATATTAATTTTACCGTCATAACTGCCATTTTGCGCCAACTCATCAAGATATTTTCCGCTTGGGAATGGAAGTTCTAACATATTCCCTACACGATCAACGGCCTGACCGAATTTCAAATCAAGCGATTTTGCAATAATTTCACAATTGAAAACGTTTTGCTTATCAGGAGTTACCATAACCGCTTCTGTTGTTCCGCCGGAAACATGGAAAGCAATAAACTGCTTATTAATCAAATTCAAAGAATTTGCGGAATAAAGCGCAGCGGCAATATGACCTGCCTGGTGAGAAAACCGATAAATCGGAATTTTTAATGCTGCTGATATAGATTCTGCAATTGACTCGCCCACAAGAAAACACGGCATATAGCTTCCGTCAAGTGAGCGTGGCTTATCAGACACACCAATCGCAGAAATAGTATCATCGGCGGCTTCCAGCGCACTTTCAATAACACTCGGCAAGTTTTTTACATGTTGAAACACTGCTTCACTTTGCCTTAGGCCAAGTTGTCCGTTTTGAACGTTCAAAAGCTGTTTTTGGTTATTAACGGACATACTGTCACTATTTATAACAGCAGCAGACGATGTATAATTACTGCTATCAACACCTAAAAAAAATGACATGTTATTTACCGAGCTTTCCTTCAATAGTGCCTAAAACTCCATTGATATATGCTGAATCGTCTTTTGTTGCGAAATTTTTACATAATTCGACTGCTTCGTTTATAGATACACCATTCGGAATATCCTCCATAAACATCATTTCGTAAACAGACAGTCGCAGCAAAGCCAGCGCTACCTTTGAAAGTCGGTCAATCGTCCACTTTGTAAGGTTTTCTTTAATACTATTATCAACGACTTCAAGGTTATCAAAAACACCATTGACAACTGTATTAATATACTCGTCGCATAACAAATCGCGGGCTTCAGCAGCGTTTGCAATTATGTCTTCTATTGTAGCATCATTATTAAAGCTTTTTTCAAAAATAATGATAAATGCTTGCTCGCGTGCTTCTTTTCTGGTCATAACGCACCTACTAATTCAAATTATTGCATAATTAAACACAATACATTTTAAACTATTTCCTATCCTTTTTCAAGTTAATATTAATATTAATAGATAATTACACCTTTTTAATGTATAATATAAAAAAGTTGAGGTGTAATTTTATGAATAATGATAAGCTTTTTCATTTGGGATTTAATAAGTCTGAATATCGAGCAGTTTATGCAATTTTGCCCGGAGACCCCGGAAGAGTCCCTAAGATAGCTGCATTTTTGGAAAATCCCCGACAAATTTGTCAAAACCGCGAATACAATTCTTATATCGGTTCGCTAAACGGCGAAAATATTATTGTTTGTTCCACAGGAATCGGAGGGCCATCATCGGCAATTGCTATTGAAGAATTATATATGGCAGGTGTACGGAATTTCATCCGTGTCGGAACATGTGGTGCAATTCGAGAAGATATTTTAGGCGGAGATATAATTATTGCAGAATCTGCTGTAAGACAAGAAGGCACTTCCTTGCATTATGCACCTATTGAATATCCGGCAACGGCTGATTTTGAAATCACTCAAGCACTTTTCAATTCAGCAAAGCAATTGAAAAAAACTGCCCATGTCGGCGTTGTTCAAAGCAAAGATTCTTTTTATGGTCAGCATTCACCTGATCGCATGCCGGTTCAGGACAGTCTGTTAAGCAAATGGAATGCATACAAAAAACTCGGAGTTCTAGCTTCAGAGATGGAATGTGCAGCCATTTATACTGTAGCTGCTTCACTTGGATGCAAATCAGGGTGCGCTTTAAATGTAATTTGGAATCAAGAGCGTGCCGCAGCCGGTCTATCAAATCCGGAGTGCCACGATACCACAGATGTAATAAAATGTGTGATAGGCGCAATTAATCTATTGATTTCAAAACAGTAGTTGAAAATGCGATAAAATATGATATAATAATCACACGAATGTGATTATTATAATATTTAATACTAATTCCAATTAAAAAGTGACCAAGATTTGCGAGGATTTTGTTTGTGAGACAAGGCGGAGGACGAAGGCGGGCTATCGCCCGCCGAGAACGACAACGCAGTCTCGCAAACAAAAGACCGCGAAGATTGGTTGATTTTTATTTGGAATTAGTATAAAGCACCTTTTGCTCGCCACTGTGAGTGGCAACCGCAAAAGCTAGGCTTTTATATTGATAAATATCTGAATGAATTTATTTTATTAATCTATAAAATGGGGTGTTAACGGTGGGAGTAATTGGTTTTCGTAAAAGTATTATGGGCTATAATTGTAATGATGTTTCTAAATACTTTGAAAGCTCTGAGGCAAAACATATTTCCCGGGAAAAAGAGCTTTTGGAAAAAATAGGCTCACTTAGCCAAATTAATTTTCAAATTAATAAAGAGCTAAATGACTCTTCTAGTCAACTTAACGATCTTATTATCATGAACAAACAACTTGTTGATGAGCTTGAAGACTATAAAACCAAGCAAGAGGAAATCCAACGCTTGAGCGAAAGCATCGGCAAGCTATATCTTGTTGCCCAAGCTAATGCGCGAACAATTATTGATAATGCAAAAGCTAATAGCAACATAAGCCGTGAAGAAGTCGTTAAAAACATTGAAGGGATTGAAAATGCTCAATCTCATCTTGAAGTTTTGAAGGACCGTTTGTCAGAAACAACCTCAAAATTTACAGATGAAATTGAGGAAATCTTTGCTTCCCTTGATCAAACTAAGCAGATTATTGACGAAAAAGAAGAAATAATTGACTGTGCTGAGAAAACACTTAATAATTTAATCGGAACTGTAAATGTTGAGGTTAACGCATGAGTCAGCATATTTTAAATTCTTCTGATTTACCTGAAAAAGCAAAAGAGCTGAGATCTGGTGATCGTGTTTTGTTGTCAGGAACAGTTTACACAGCTAGGGACGCCGCGCATAAGCGTTTGTCCCTATTGCTTGATAGCAATAAAAAGTTGCCATTTGAACTTCGTGGTGCCTCAATTTACTATGCCGGTCCAACACCAACACCTGATGGCATGCCAATCGGAAGTTGCGGACCAACCACATCAGGACGAATGGACAGTTTCTCTCCCCGCCTTCTGGATTTGGGCCTTTCTTGCATGATAGGAAAGGGTGAGCGCAACGAGGAAGTTTGCAATGCAATCATCCGGAACAATGCAGTTTACCTTTGTGCAATCGGTGGTGCAGGTGCTCTTGCAGCTGGGTGTATTAAATCATGTGAGGTCATTGCATTTGATGATTTGGGATGTGAATCCATAAAAAAATTGACTTTTAAAAACTTTCCTTTAATTTGTGCAGTTGACTGTAACGGTGGAAATATTTTTAAAGATTTAAAAAACAATTGATTTTATCGGCAGTTTATAGTATTATTAATTGCGACAAAAGGGAGTAACAGATGTCAGCACATTTCGACATCGTATAGTATCGACACACCCGGCTTTTGCCCGGTACTATGCATATTGTGAGACTTTTGCAAGAACAGTTGCTGTCTTGTATAAGTCTTTATTTTTTTGTGAAAATATCAATGGAGGTTATTTATGGACTTTTTATTAGATGGTGTTAAAACACTGTTTTCAGCAGGTGGCTGGAAAATGCTTCTCATGTGGGCAATTGGCGGTTTGCTAATATTTTTAGCAATTAAATTTGATTATGAGCCAGCATTACTATTACCTATGGGCTTCGGTGCCATTTTAGTTAATCTTCCTTTATCAGGTGTTCTTGGAGAAAGCGGAATAGTCCAGTGGCTGTTTAGCATTGGAATTGAAGCATCTGAAGCACTGCCGCTTATTTTATTTATAGGGATTGGAGCTATGATTGACTTTGGTCCTTTGCTAGCTGATCCAAAGATGTTCCTTTTCGGTGCTGCTGCACAGTTTGGTATTTTTGCGGCTATTACAGTTGCTGCATTATTTGGTTTCAACCTTGCAGATGCTGCTTCAATTGGTATTATCGGTGCGGCAGACGGCCCAACAGCTATTTTAGTTTCGCAGCAATTAAAAAGTAACTATATGGGTCAGATCGCTGTTGCAGCTTACTCGTATATGGCGCTTGTTCCTATAGTGTTACCATTTGCAATCAAACTTGTAACTACTAAAAAAGAGCGCTTGATTCGTATGGACTATAAACCGGGCACAGTTTCAAAAAGGACAAAGATCCTCTTTCCTATTTTTGCAACCATTGTTGCCGGACTTGTAGCTCCTGCATCAGTTTCGCTTGTTGGATTCTTGATGTTTGGAAACCTTATTCGAGAATGCGGAAAATTGGATAACCTTTCTAAGACCGCACAAAATGAACTTGCAAACCTTGTTACAATTTTACTCGGAATTACAATTTCATTCAAAATGACAGCTGAACAATTCGTTTCAACTTATACAATTTTCATCATGATATTAGGCCTTATTGCATTCGTATTTGATGCTATTGCCGGTGTGGTTTTTGCAAAATTCTTAAATCTATTCTTAAAGAAAAAGATCAATCCAATGATTGGTGCTGCCGGAATTTCAGCTTTCCCAATGGCAGCTCGTGTTGTTCATAAGATGGGATTAAAAGAAGATAATCAAAACTTCTTGCTTATGCATTCAGCGGGCGCAAATGTTTCCGGTCAAATTGCCTCTGTTGTTGCAGGTGGCTTAGTTCTTGGTTTAGTTCAAAAAATGCTTTAATATAAAACTATTATCTAGCCGTATTGCGGCGGAATGGAGTATTTATGGGAACCTTTGATATTAACGTCTTATTTCAAACACTGCAGATAATGTGGCAAGGAGTCGTTGGAGTTTTTGCCGTTTTAATTATAATAGCTTTGATAGTTTGGATACTGACTTTAACCGATAAAAAACCGTTGAATAAAGACAATAAATAAAATTAAGAGGTAGTTTAATAGCTACCTCTTTTTTCAAATACTCAAGCCAATATTAATAGCCGATTCTTGCAGCAAATTATCATCATAGCATTGCATTTGCATAAATATTATTATTAATCAATAAAATGATTACGGTAGTGGCGACAATTTTAGCCATAACATTTTTGTATTTTTAAGGAGGCAAAAATATGACAGAAATATTAAAAGCAAGTAATCTAAATAAAACCTTTAAACTATCTGCAAGACAGCAAAAAATTGAAAAAGTAAAAGAAAAGAAAAGAATCGCAGTAAACAATCTATCATTTTCCGCTTATAAGGGAGAAATATTTGGGTTGCTTGGTCCAAACGGCGCCGGAAAAACCACGGTACTTCGTATGCTGTCAACAATGATTAAACCGGATAGTGGTGATGCCCTGATTAACGGAGCAAGTGTGGTAAAACAATCCGAGCTTGTAAGGTCAAAAATCGGTTTTTTGACAAGTGAATTAAAATTAGAAGAGTTTTTCACTCCCAATTATCTGTTCGACTTTTTTGCAGATCTACATAAAATCCCAACGGACGTTCGTATTACACGAAAGCGTGAGTTATACGACAAATTTGGCATAGGCGACTTCGCTGAGGTTAAGGTTGCCAATCTTTCAACGGGAATGAAACAAAAAGTGTCGCTTGTAATATCGCTTGTGCATAATCCCGAAATTATAATTTTTGATGAACCGACTAATGGTCTGGATGTTTTGACTGCTAAGGTAGTTACTGATTTTCTGCTAGAATTAAAACAACAAGGAAAAACCATAATTGTATCAACCCACATATTTAGCCTGGTTGAAAAAATTTGTGACCGTGTTGGAATTATAATTGACGGTAGAATGATTGTATGTGACACACTAAAAAATATAACAGCCGAAAAGTCTTTAGAGGACATCTTCTTCGATGTTTATGCAGAAACGGTAGGTGATTGCAAATGAAAAGCAATATTTTAACCATTATGAAAAAAGAGCTTATACGATTTTTTAGTGATAAGCGAATGGTAATTACCGTACTGCTATTTCCCGGACTGATGATTTTTTTAATGTATAGTTTTATGGGCGATGCTATGACTAATATGTATACGGTAGATGAGGGTTACACTTCATCTATATGCGTTGTGAACTTGCCAAAATCGATTGAATATATTGCTAGTGAATCAGGCATTACACTAACAAGCATTGATAACAGCGAGTTAGAAGCCAACAAGGAAAAGCTCAAGCAAAAGGAAATTGATATTTGTGTAGTTTTTCCGTCAAATTTTGATTCAGCAGTATCATTATATAGCGCAAGCTCAGAAGAACCAGCGCCAAATGTTGAAATTTTCTATAATACTACTTCAACTAAATCTCAAAGTGCTTATGATTCAATGACATCTTTACTTGATACTTACGAAAACATGATGATAAACAAATTTGATATAAACAAAACCGATACAATCTACGATGTGGCAAGTGAAAAAGATGCTGCCGGTTCAATTTTCGCTTCTATGATGCCAATGCTTCTCATGATGTTCTTGTTCTCTGGTTGCATGTCAATCGCGCCCGAATCAATTGCCGGTGAAAAGGAGCGAGGTACAATTGCAACCTTGCTAGTTACTCCTATTAAGCGCAGTGAGCTTGCAATTGGAAAGATATTCGCTCTTGCAATAATAGCATTGCTTAGCGGAATTTCGAGCACGATTGGCACTTTGCTTTCGTTGCCAAAACTGATGGGAGCCGCCACGGATAGCCTGTCAACCAATGTTTATGCAACAACTGATTATCTTCTACTTGGAGTAGTAATAATGTCCACTGTTCTGTTATTAATCACATTAATTTCTATTATTTCTACCTTTGCTAAAACGGTAAAAGAAGCAACGACAGCAGTAATGCCATTGATGATTATAGTAATGCTTATTGGTATTACAGCTATGTTCGGCGATGGCGCCAAAACAGAAATGTATTTTTATTTAATACCTCTATACAATACTGTTCAAAGTATGACTGGAATTTTTTCGTTTGAATTAGTACCTGTAAATATTTTGGTTTCTGTTGTAAGTAATTTAATCTACACAGGAATCGGGACATTTGTGTTAACAAAAATGTTTAACAGTGAGCAAATAATATTTACTAAATAGTACAGTCATGCAAAAACATATCTAA
>JAQVYP010000018.1 GCA_029004655.1 Oscillospiraceae bacterium
TCATATCTTTCGCTGACTTCTTTATACTCCTCGATAGCGGACACATTAACATTTCCTAGATTGCGAATTTTGCCTTTGATTTCGGCAAGATTTTTTCTTGCCTCAGTGATGCTTTCGATTTTAACTCCGATTTTCTCAGCTTCGCTTCTCGTAAGCTCATATTCATCAAACAAGCGACGAATTATTTCATCGTATTCTCTAAGCATTGTTTCTTTGCGCTCTTCAAGCCTTGCAACCTCGCCGCTGAGCTTTTCACGATCGGAAGTTTTTTCGCGCTCCAAACGTCTGAGCTCCTGACCGTTTTTATCGGCAGAATCTCTGCTGTTTGAAAGCTCGATGATCCTTTGCTCGGTTTCATGAATCTGTATACGCTTTAGCTCTATTTGTTCTTTTAAGGTACTGATTTGTGACATAATATCGTTGTTCTTTGCTTCAAAATCTGTAACAGATTGCATCATCAGACCTGTTCTGTCAACGCTGCTATTAATTGATTGTTCTAGCATATTAGCCGACTCAGCGAGTGACTGAATATCCTTGCCCGTTTCCATCATTTTAAGTTTTAAGCTAGTAATTTCGGCAGACAATTCTTCACGCTTGCCCGAAACGGAATCACGACCGCCCGAAATAGAATCAATTTCTGTTTGAGCTTTGCTCTTTTGTTCGTCCAGCAAGCTAATTTCGAGAAGGCTGGCACTTACAATTGCGCTGAGTTCAGCGGCACGGGAAGTGAGGACTTCTTTCTCCACCGTTAATTCCTTGAATGATTTTTCGGCTGAACTTTTAAGCTCACCCACACGTTTAATTTCACCCAAAGTGCGGATTTTATCCTCTTGGGCAACTGTTAAAGCAGATTTTGCGGATAAGATATCGGCTTCAACCGCCTTAAACTCGCTCATAGCAGTGTTATACTGCTCTGTCATTAGCGTGCTCTTTGCGTTTAGTTTTTCGATTTCTTCGTTAAATGTTGCAATATCCCCCGCACGACTTAGAATACCCGCGTTTTTGGACAACGAACCGCCCGTAAGCGAACCGCCGGCGTTAATCACCTGTCCGTCAAGGGTCACTATTTTAAAACGATAACCGTATTTTTTGGCCATTGTAACTGCACAGTCAATATCCTGTGACACAACGGTGCGTCCAAGCAATGATTTTATAATCCCGCTGTATTTAGAATCTGTTTTTAATAAGTCTGAGGCAATTCCAACAAATCCAAAACAGTTATCCAGACCTTTTTCATCAAGTGAGCGACCGTGAATAGCAGTTATCGGCAAAAATGTTGCACGGCCCTTATTACCTGATTTCAAAAATTCAATTGCTCTTTTTGCATCGTTTTCTGTATCAACAACAATGTTTTGCATTGCGGCACCAAGTGCGATTTCAACAGCCGTGGCATATTCCTTGGAAACCTCTATAATCCTGCTGACAGGTCCGTGGACTCCACGGAGCAACCCCTGTTCGGCGTCCTTCATAACCGCTTTTACAGAATAATTGAAGCCTTCCATGTTGCGCTCCAAATCCTGCAATATTTTAACGCGGCGCTTTTTTTCTTCAACATCTAAATAACAAGAATCAAGCTTAAGCTTTAGCTCTGCTGTCTTTTCACTTCTGGAATTATATCTAAGCTGATAGCCTTTTAACGAGTTTGTGCATTCTTCAATAGTATTTTCCATTTCGCTTAAATATTTATTTAAATCATCAAATTCGGCGGCATGTTTTTCTTTTTCCGCACTTGTTGACACGATTAATTCGGAAACTGTGGAAGAACGACTTTCAATCTCTGTTACCGACGACTGAGCAGTGACCATAGTTACTCGCTGTTCGGAGCTACCAGCCGACAGCACATTAAGGGTTTTGGTTAAATCCTCAATCTTTCTGGATATGCTTTCACTGTCACTAATAAGATTGTTTAGCTCCTGCTCGGCGTCGTGGACTTTTTCTTGAAGTAAAGTTAATTCTTGTTCTTTAACTTTAATTTGAGCACGGCGATCATCAATTTCCGACTTCGTTTTTTCGTCCGACTGCTCCAAATCCCTTATGTCGTTTGTAATTCGTTCTATGGATTCGTTATTATGAGAAATTGTGTTGTACAAAACTGCAATCTCGCCACCGGTTCTGGTGATCGCTTCCTCAAGAGTTGCAGATTCTCTTCGAACATCATCAATAATTGCAGTTGCCTTAGTGTATTCCTCCGAGCTTTGCTCGATTTTTGCGGCAATGTCCAACAACCCATCTTCCGCATCTTTATATGAAGCATTTGCAATTGTTATTTTATGTTCTTGTGCGCGTAAAGCCTCGTTTGAATCATCCAAATTATGCAGCCAAAGTCCGATTTCAAGCTCTTTTTTAGTTTCCGAATATTCCAAAAACCTTTGAGCTTTACGACTTTGCTCGCCCAAAGGCCCAACCCGACTTTCAAGCTCGCTCGTAATATCTTTAAGGCGCACAAGATTATCGTCTGCCTGTGTAAGACGGCGTTCTGCTTCTATCTTGCGATATCTGTAACGAGAAATACCGCAAGCCTCTTCAAATATATCTCGTCTTTCGTTGGATTTAGAACTGACGATTGTATCAATTTTGCCTTGACCAATCATAGAATATCCGTCTCGTCCAAGCCCTGTATCCATGAAAAGCTCGTTGACATCTTTGAGTCTTACAACGGCTTTATTTATAAGATATTCACTCTCATGCGAGCGAAAATAACGTCTTGTTACAGAAACCGAATCATTATCAAAATCAAGAGTTCTGTCAGTATTATCAATAGTAAGTGTAACCTCTGCAAATCCATGAGGTCTGCGTTCGTTTGTTCCGCCAAAAATGACATCTTCCATCGATTGTCCTCTAAGATTTTTGGTAGATTGCTCTCCCAATACCCAACGCACAGCGTCCGAAATGTTACTTTTACCGCTTCCGTTTGGACCAACAACTGCCGTTATACCTTGTCCAAATCTCAAAACTGTCTTGTCTGCAAACGATTTAAAGCCTTGAATTTCGATAGACTTGAGAATCACTAATACTTCACATCCTAGTACAAATCAAATTAAAATCTGCAAGCTCATTGTTGACTTTTACCTTGCAATTATATCCCATGTTTTTTAAATATTCAATGTTGCTTTTCTTTTGTCCAATCATCTTTGAAACGGAAGATTGGTTTACATAAATATCGTAATTACCCGGCTCGGTTAAAACATTCAAAGCAAGCGCTAAATACATCTTGCCTTCACACAGCTCTCGCATTGACGGATGCCACGGACCTGCAACATAAGAATCCATGTCAATCGTGTGCAACCCTAGGCGAATAACATTAATGTTATTTTCTCTGAACAATTTTAACAGCTTTGTGCAAACAGCCACCGCTGCTTCAAGAGACTGAGGTTTATAAACGCCTTTTTTATACAACACCTCTAGCAAGGTGTTTTTCAAAACGATTGTCGGATAGATGCGAACCGTATCCGGTTTTAGCTCGATAATTTTTTCGGCGGTTTTTAAGGACAATTCCTCGCAGTCGCCGTAAAGACCGGTCATCATCTGAAGTCCTAGCGAAATATCAAATTCTTTAATAAGCCGTGATGCATTTATAATATCGTCGACGGTGTGACCTCGCTTATTTGCGACCAACACAGTGTCCGCCATGCTTTGTGCGCCCAACTCAACGGCCGTGACGCCGTTTTCTTTCAAGATCGACAACACTTCGCGGTCAATCGCATCGGGGCGTGTGGAGAGTCTTATTCCTGCAACAGTGCCGTCTTTCACATATTTTGAAGCTGCCTCGAGTAATTCTGTCATATATGTACGGCCAATTGCCGTGAAACTTCCGCCGAAAAAAGCAATTTCCGTGTTTGCGGCAGAGTAATTTTTAGACGAAACAGCAACCTTTACAGCTTCGTCAATATCAGAAATATTTGGCGCATTCAGTTTTCCGGTAATAACATTTTGATTGCAAAAACTGCACCTGTGTTCACATCCTAAATGCGGCACGAATATTGAAATATTTGCGTGGTGACTCATACTTCTTGACCCATAAGCTCAAGTGCTTTACGGGCGGCGTCCTGTTCAGCCTGCTTTTTACTGTGACCGATTCCGGTAGAGAAAATATTCGAATTTAACTTGACGTTGACCGCAAACTGTTTATCATGATCAGGGCCGCTTTCGTCAGCAAGGACATATTGCAATATTTCTTCCGGGTTACGCTGAACAATTTCCTGAAGCATGGTTTTATAATCTTTGAAGACCTCGTCAGATTGAAAGTTATCCAATTCTTTTAACACAAAACGCAAAACATGGCTTTTGGCAACTTCCATGCCGCCGTCAAGATACATTGCTGCAAGCACCGCCTCAAAAGCGTCAGCCAGAATGGACGAGCGTGTATTTCCGCCGCTTTGCAATTCGCCTTTTCCCAGCAACAAATAATTTCCCACATTCAATTCACGAGAGAAGGCACAAAGGGATTTTTCACACACCAATGACGCACGAATCTTTGTGAGTTCACCCTCAGGGAGGTCTTTAAAATTTTTAAATATATATTCAGAAACTATGATAGACAAAATTGAATCTCCAAGAAACTCAAGACGCTCGTTTGATTTGTTAGCTTCCCTTGTTTCGTTGGCATAAGACGAATGAGTTAATGCACGTTTTAACAAATTTTTATCTTTAAATTTATATCTGATTTCTTTTTCAAAGTTTTCCATAAGATGCCTCTTTTATTCTTCGTTATCCTTTTCCAAATCCTTGGAAATTAAGCCAACTACATCGTTTTCAGCAAAAATCTTTGCCTGTTTAATTGCATTTTTAATCGCTATTGCATTGGAATTTCCATGAGCCTTTATAACAGGCTTTTTGAGTCCCAATAAAGGTGCTCCGCCAACCTCGGAAGAATCTGCCTTTTTCTTAATTTGCTTTAATCCGCTTTTGGTAATAAGGTAAGCAACTTTTGTTGCCGCATTTTTAAGAAATACGTCCTTCAACATTGAGAACAAATTAAGCGATACACCCTCATATAGCTTAAGCACAATGTTTCCCGTAAATCCGTCGGTTATAACAACATCACAAGCGCCTTCCGGAATAGCCCTAGCCTCAACATTTCCAATGAAATTAATAGGCGCTTCTTTAAGAAGTTCATAAGCTTTAAGCTGAAGCTCGCCACCCTTTGTATCCTCTGTGCCGATATTCAAAAGACCAACCGTGGGGCTTTCAATATTCATAACCTTCTTCATATAGACAGATGCCATAACCGCAAATTGCTCAAGCATTTCCGGTCGGCAGTCGGCATTTGCACCAACATCCATCAGCAAAAATGAGCCGTTTTTGGCAGGTACAAGACTGCCTATTGCCGCTCGTTTAACGCCTTTAAGCCGCTTTACTATAAAAGTGCCGCCAACAACAATTGCGCCCGTGCTGCCTGCAGAAACAAAAGCATCGCCCTTATCTTCTGCAACAAGCTTAAGTGCCACTGCCATGGAGCTGTCTTTCTTGGATTTTAAAATCTCGTTTGGCTGGTCATGCATATCCATTATATCGCCAGCATGGCAAATTTCAATATTGTTGAGCGAAATATTGTTTTCCTCGGCGCGTTTTTTGATAATTTGCTCGTCGCCGGTGAGAATTATTTGGACACCCAGTTCTGCAACCGCCATTGCAGCGCCCTTGATTATTTCCAGTGGTGCGTTATCCCCACCGAATGCATCAACAACTATCTTCATTATTATCACTCATCTTTCCCCAAATTATTAAACCAATTTACAGATCTTGCCGCCAATGCCATGTATCTTTCTTTTTTATCTCTGATTGATTGTTCAAGCGGAGGCAGAACGCCGAAATTTGCGCCCATAGGTTGAAATTTTTCAACCGTGCTGTCGCTGATATATCCGCAAAGTGCGCCAATCATACTGAACTTTGGCAGCTGCAAAACTGCTTGTCCTTTAATTTTGCTGACAACGCTTAAACCTGAAATTAATCCAGAAGATGCCGATTCCATATATCCCTCAACTCCGCTGATTTGTCCTGCAAAATATATATTACCGTTCGTCCTCATCGAAAAATCTGCATTCAGTAATTTAGGGGAATTTATAAATGAGTTGCGGTGCATAACACCGTATCTCACGAAATCTGCATTTTGGAGACCCGGAATCATCGAAAATACTCGCTTTTGCTCGGCAAATTTGAGATTAGTTTGAAATCCCACAAGGTTAAACATTGTGGCATCTTTGTTTTCTTTTCGCAGTTGAACTACCGCCCACGGTCTGTGTCCTGTGTTTGGGTCACGCAATCCGACAGGTTTCATCGGACCAAAGCGTATTGCGTCCAATCCCCTTTTTGCCAAAACTTCAATCGGCATACAGCCTTCGTAAACGGTAAAGCCTTTATCGAATTCATGAAGCTGTGCCGACTCAGCGCCCACAAGCTCCTCGTGGAAGCTTTCGTATTCAGCTTTATTAAACGGACAGTTAATATAATCGCTATCGCCTTTGTCATATCTTGACGCATAAAACGCTTTGGAAAAATCGATACTGTCCGCAGTTACAATAGGTGCCGCCGCGTCATAAAAGCTTAAATAATCACTTCCGCAAAGTTTCTTTATTTCCTCTGCCAGTTTTCCATCTGTCAGCGGACCGCTTGCAATTATCACATAATCGTCCTTAGGTATTTCTGACACTCGTTCGGAAATCACCTCGATATTGCTGTTTGACTTTACAATATCGGTAATCATTTGCGAAAATATGTTTCGATCCACTGCTAATGCTCCACCGGCAGGTACGGCGCATTTTTCGGCAGTTGCCACACAAACAGAACCTAAAGTCTTCATTTCCCATTTCAAAAGCCCTGCCGCCGAATCAATTCTAGCGGCTTTCAGCGAATTGGAGCATACAAGCTCGCCGAATCCGCTTGTTTTATGAGCAGGGGACATTTCTTTAGGCTTCATTTCATAAAGCTTAACCTTTATTCCACTGCAAGCAACAGCAACTGCCGCCTCACATCCCGCAAGACCGGCACCGATTACCGAAACGCTCATTATTCTTCCTCAGTCTTTTTCGCTTTAGTTTTTGATGTAGATTTCTTAGTTGTAGATGTGGATTTCTTTGTTGTAGATTTAGATTTTGCTGTGGTTTTTGGCTTTGTTTCTGTATCTAATACTGCGTCTATTGCTGTATCTTTAACTGTATCTTTAGCTTTAGTAGTAGATTTTTTTGTTGTGCTTGTAGTTTTCTTTGTTGCGGATTTTGCAGTTTGTGATGTTGATTTAGATTTTGTTGTGGACTTTGCTTTGGGTGTGTATTTTTTCTCCGGCATATTTTCATATCCGCACTGCTCATCACAGCAATGCAGCCTACCACCGCGTCCTTTAAACAAAGTCTTCCCGCAGTCTGGGCATTTTTGAGCCGTCGGAACGTCCCATGTCATAAACTTACACTCAGTATTCTTTTCACAACCAAAATATTTGTATCCGCTTTTAGATTTTTTCTGCAACATTTTACCGCCGCACAATGGGCAGAATCCGGGTGTTTCCTGAACAATTGCTTTTGTGTTTTTGCAGTCTGGATAACCGGGACAAGCCAAGAATTTGCCGAATCGTCCGGACTTAATAACCATATTTCTGCCGCAAAGCTCGCAAATAACATCGGTTTCCACATCGGGCACTTTAATTCTGATGCCATCCATGGCTTTCTCAGCATTTGTAAGAGTTTCTTCAAATCCTGTATAGAAATCTCTGATTGTCTCAATCCAATTTAGATCGCCGGATTCAACCTTATCTAGGTCGCTTTCCATTTTTGCTGTAAACTTAACATCAACTATACTATTGAAATGTTCAATCATTAGATCAGCAACCGTTTCGCCGAGAACCGTAGGTAAAAGAGATTTCTTATCTCTTTCGATATAATCTCTGTGCAGTATATTGCCAATAATCGGCGCATATGTTGATGGACGTCCTATTCCGTTTTCATCAAGTGCTTTGATTAATGTAGGCTCTGTATAGCGTGCAGGCGGCGCCGTGAAGTGTTGATTTGGAGTGATTTCAACGAGTTTAAGAGTATCTCCCTTTTCAAGTTTCGGCAAAGAACTGCTATTCTCGGAATTTTCATCATCATTTCCTTCAATATAAAGAGTTGTAAATCCATCAAAGCGAACTGTAAATCCGCTTGCTTTAAACATATAATCTCCACCGACAATATTAGCCGACACTGTATCCTGAACACAAGCTGCCATAAGGCTTGCAATAAATCTTTCCCAAACAAGCTTATACAAATTATATTGATCCCTTGAAAGAACGGCTCTGACCTTATCGGGGCTTAAATGAACCATAGTGGGACGAATTGCCTCATGCGCGTCCTGTGCGTTGTTTTTAGATTTATAATATCTGGGCTTTTCAGGCAAATAATTTTCGCCGTACTGCGCTTTAATAAATTCATTTCCGGCTGCTCTTGCTTCTTCGGAAATCCTCAATGAATCGGTTCTCATATAGGTTATAAGACCAGTGGTGCCAAGTCCTGGAATGTCAATGCCTTCATATAACTGCTGTGCAATGCTCATCGTGCGCTGACCGATATAGTTCAGCTTTCGGGATGCTTCCTGCTGCAATGTAGATGTGATAAACGGAGGCGCCGGTTGTCTGTTGCGAACGCCCTTCTTTACCTCATCAATCACATATTCTGCATTGTTTAAGCCTGCCAAAATGTTTTTTGCTTGGCTCACACCCGTGATTTTAATCTTTTTGCCGTCTTTTGAACCATGGAATGCGGAGGCAAAATCCTTGTTCAATTTGTTGAATATGGAGTCAATTGACCAATATTCTTCTGCCACAAACGCTCTGATTTCCTTTTCGCGGTCAACAATCAATCTTAAAGCGACTGACTGAACACGGCCTGCGGACAAACCGCTTTTAATCTTTTTCCAAAGGAAAGGACTTAATTTATATCCGACCAGACGGTCAAGAACACGGCGAGCCTGTTGTGCATCAACCAAATCAATATCGATTTTTCTTAGGTTTTTCATTCCGTTTTGGACGCCTGTTTTTGTAATCTCATTAAATGCAACACGGTTATTTTCATTCATATCAATAGACAGTAACTGTGCCAAATGCCACGAAATTGCTTCTCCTTCTCTATCAGGGTCGGTTGCAAGATAAATTGTATCACTATTTTTAGCAGCTTTTTTTAGCTTACTAATAAGATCTTTTTTATCTCTCATATTAATATATTGAGGAGTAAAATCATTTTCAACATCTATACCTAATTTTGACTTTGGCAAATCTCTTACATGACCCATAGATGCCATAACTTCAAAATCTGCACCTAAATATTTTTCGATTGTTTTAGCCTTTGCAGGTGACTCAACAATTACTAATTTCGACATACGATTTACTCCAATCTATCTTAATTATTAGCCGATTGCGAAAAACTAAAATCTATATGGAACGGTCAAGACCATTCCGTAGTTTCGCAATTGCCTATAACTTTATTATAAAAGCGAATACATTCCACCCGGAAGTGCTCGGGCTAAACCGTTTATTTCAAGCTCGGTTATTGCCAAAATCACTAATTCTAAATCAATTCCCGTTTGCGAAATGATATCTTCAGCAGAAAAATGCTTTTTTAGGATACTTTTATATATAGTTGCCGCAGTTTCCGATAATGATTCATCAAGTTCTTGCTTTTTTAATTCTTCAATTACTTTCGTTTCTTGTTTTTGTTCTTTCCTGAGAGGAACGGTATTTGACAAATATTTTTCAACCAAATTATCACTTTGCGCTTCTGTATCAAGATTTTCATCATAGTTAATATTAAATTTATCAATATATTCTTCCAGCACTGTTGCCGGACTTAAAAGTAATTTTGCTCCATCATTAATTAATTTATTTGAACCTTTGTATTGCGGTGAGGACGGATTGCCCGGAACGACAAAAACATCTCTGCCCTGTTCTGCGGCACAATTCGCCGTGATAAGAGTACCGCTTTTTTCGCCTGCCTCAATCACCACAGTGCAGAGACCCAATGCCGATAGCAAGCGGTTTCTCTGAGGAAATGAATATTTGCTGGCGTTCATTTGTGGCGGATACTCCGATAAAAGGCAGCCGTTGCAGCTAATCTTTTCACGCAAATTTTCATTAGCCAAAAGATAGTTGTTGTTAATTCCACATCCAAGCACTGCAACAGTTTTTCCACCTGATTCTATTGCACCATAGTGAGCCATGGAATCAATTCCGATTGCACCGCCGCTGACTATTATACATCCTGCAAGCGCCAAACTATATGACACTTTAAACCCATATCGCTTTCCGAATTCCGAAGGCTTTCGAGGTCCGACAATTGTTACAACAACTTCTGAATCAATCTTTGGCATTTCGCCTTTACAATAAAGTACCGCAGGCGGATTGTCAATATTTAAAACCCGCTGTGGATAAAGTGGACTATCCGGTGTAATTATATTAATGTTTGATTCATTACATTCGTTAATTATATCATTTACATATTTTCGCGGAACGCTATGTAGCCTTTTGATCTCGTTTTCGTTTAAAAAACTATATCTGATTTTATCTGATTCGCTCGCTTCGTAAAATGTTTTTGCATTCCCGAAATGGTTAATAATATAAGGTAGCTTAATACTTGAAAAGCCCAAGACCAGTTGTAACCATATCCAGTATTCTTCAGACACTTATAATCACCCAATCTATTTTGTCATTTCCCATATCAAAATGGCAGCCGCAGCCGCAGCGTTAAGCGATTCAGCCTTCCCCTTCATCGGAATTGTAATTTTGCTATCGCTAATGTCAATTAAATCAGCAGTAAGCCCATTTGCCTCATTTCCGATAAGCATAATGCAAGAATCATTAAACTTAACATTAGTAATCAGTTCATCTGCATTTCCAACCACAGCAGCATATAGCTTATAACCATTATTTTTTAAAGTGTCCAACTTGTCCAAAAAATCAGACACAACAAAAACAGGAAGTCTTATCAATGCACCCATTCCCGCTCTTTGAGCTTTAGGTGAAAATGGGTCACATCCGGCAGCTGATACAATCAATCCATCAATACCCATTGCTTCGGCAGTTCTTGCTATTGTCCCCAAATTTGCCGGGTCCTGTGTGTTTTCAAGAGCAATATATTTAGCATTACTTTTAATTTGCAGGTCCAGCCCGGGCATTTTGCAAATACACATCACACCTTGAGGTGATTGTGTATCACTTATTCTGCCAAACAACTCAGCGGATATTATATATGATTTTTTAGAATTAAGGGATATTTTTTCGACCATTTCGGTATATTTTTCATATGCTTCATCTGTAACAATTAGTGAATCAACATTAAATTCGCTTTGTACAGCATCAAAGCAAAGTCGAAGTCCCTCCAAAACGAACAACCCGTTTTCGCGGCGTGCCTTGCTGCTGTTTTGAAGTTTAACAGCCAATTTAATAATCGAATTCTCTCGACTTGAAATTCTATCAAAATTCACCACAAAGCATACCTCCCTGTTTATGATACTAATATGCGATTAAAAGCTTGCTAAGCTTTAGTCGTATATTAATGTGGAAAATCACACATATTAAATAAATATATCACGAAATTATTCTGAAAGCAATTTAAATTTAAAAAAACACGCCCGAAAAACTCGGACGTGCCTTAATCTTATTTCAAAGCTGACTTAGCTTTTTCTGTAAGAGATGCGAAGCCTGCAACGTCATTTACTGCAAGATCAGCAAGCATTTTACGATTCATTTCAATGCCGGATTTTTTCAATCCGTTCATGAATGTTGAATAGTTCATACCGTTGATTTTTGATGCTGCGGAAATTCTGGTGATCCAAAGACGGCGGAAATCACGCTTTTTTAGACGGCGACCGATATAGGCATAGTTGCCTGATTTCATAACCGCTTCTTTGGCCATTTTAAAATGCTTTGACTTTGCGCCAAAATAACCTTTGGCAAGCTTTAATGTCTTTTTTCTTCTTTTGCGCGTCATCATAGCGCCTTTTACACGTGCCATTTGTTGCTACCTCCGTAAATATCAATTAAGCGGTTAGTTTACTTGTAAGGAATCATCTTTTTGATAGCTGTTACATTTGTGGTATCAGCTACAACTACCCTACGAAGATTTCTCTTACGCTTTGTGTTTTTCTTGTTAAGAATATGAGATTTGAAAGCATGAGCGCGCTTTACTTTTCCAGTGCTAGAAAGCTTGAAGCGCTTTTTTGCCCCGCTATGTGTTTTGAGTTTGGGCATTGTTATTCCTCCTTAAATATATCTGGCAACTTACTTTGCAACCTTGGGTGCAAGAAACATCAGCATATGTCTTCCATCCATTTTGGCAGATCTCTCAACATTTGAGTGTTCGGAGCAGTATTCTGCAAAACGTTTCATTATGCCATATCCAATTTCGGGATGACCAAGTTCACGACCACGGAATCGTATAGAAACCTTGACCTTATTGCCTTCATTCAAAAATTGAATTGCATGATTGCCTTTGGTTTCAAAATCATGTATGTCTGTATTGAGTCCCAAACGGATTTCCTTAATTTCAACAACCTTTTGATTTTTCTTTGCTTCTTTGTCGCGCTTTGCTTGTTCAAAGCGAAACTTACCATAATCCATGATTTTGCAAACAGGCGGTACTGCATTCGGCGAAATTTTCACAAGATCTAAATCTTTTTCGAATGCCTTTGCAATTGCATCTTTGCCTGTCATTATGCCAAGCTGAGAACCGTCCACGTCGACTACGCGAACCTCTTTGTCTCTAATTTCTTCATTAATAGATAGTTCCTTGTTGCTAATAGTTAGCCACCTCCAAGTAAAATAAAAAAGTGCGAACAGAATTTCTGTCCGCACTAATAAGCATAATAAAACTAAAGTCTTACAAACCTATTAACCTCTTAGGGCAAAACCTTGAGGTGAGAACGGAAAATGCTGTTCTTCTTTGTTGTCCTGATAATTATACCAAGTCGTTACATCTTTGTCAACCGTTTTTTCTGTTTTGTGATAATATTAGAAATTTCGATTGGTAATTTAGTCTTATTTATAAATATATCATAAAATAATGTTATATTCAACAAAAATATAAATTTAAAATTGGGTATTGCAATATTTAGGTTTTTATGTATTAATATATATGGGGAAAGTTCGATTTTAATTTCTCCGCTTAATTATTTATTATTATAAAGGATTGAAAAATATTGAAAAATATAATTGCTCAGCAACGAACCAAGATAATCTGCACTTTGGGACCGGCTACTTCCGATTTGGAAACAGTTAAGAATATGATGTTAGCCGGAATGGATGTTGTCAGAATAAACTTCTCACACCAAGACCACGCTATTCACCTAGAGCGTATTAAAGTTATTCAGCAAGCTCGTGAAGAGCTTAATCTTCCTATTCCCCTTTTAGCAGATACAAGAGGTCCGGAAATCCGTCTTAGAGATATCGAGGGTGGAAAAGCAACACTTCAAGCAGGGCAATCTTTTATTTTAACATCAGAAAATATAATCGGAAATGAAAAAAGAGCCTCTGTAACTTTTGCTAATCTTCCATTGGATGTAAGCAAGGGCACTGCTATTCTTATTGATGACGGTCTTATTGAAATGGTTGTTGAGTCTATTGCGGGTTCGGAAATTAAATGTCGCGTCCTTAACGGTGGTCCTATTGCCTCTCACAAGGGTATTAATGTTCCCGGTGTCAGCCTTTCTATGCCATTCATCAGCGCTGCTGACCGCTCTGATATACGTTTTGCCATTGAGAACGATTTTGATTTCATTGCTGCATCTTTTACACGAAGCGCAGCGGATATTATCGATTTGCGCAAAGAGATTGACCGGCTTGGTGGAAGTGAAATTAAAATTATTTCTAAAATTGAGAATGCCGAAGGTGTTTCAAATATTGATGAAATAATCAAAGTTTCTGATGGAATTATGGTAGCGAGAGGCGATATGGGTGTTGAAATTGCTCTTGAAGAAATTCCAAGCATTCAAAAAAAGCTTATCAAAAAAGCATATCAAGCAGGCAAGCAGGTTATCACCGCAACTCAGATGTTGGAATCAATGATGCACAACCCGCGTCCGACAAGAGCTGAAACGACTGACATTGCTAATGCAATCTATGACGGCACAAGCGCAATAATGCTGTCTGGCGAAACTGCCGCCGGTGATTATCCTGTTGAAGCTGTTAAAACTATGGCTCGAATTGCTACACGCACCGAACGCGATATTGATTATAAAAAGCGTTTCAATGAGAGAAGATTTGATATCGACCTTTGCAGTATCACAAATGCTATTTCTCATGCGACCTGCTCTGCTGCTCATGATTTAGCGGCAGCATGTATTATAACCGTCACAAAATCCGGTGAAACCGCAAAGATGATTTCCAAATTCAGACCTTGCTGCACTATAATCGGATGCAGTCCGTCTGACAAGGTTATTCGTCAAATGAACCTTTCATGGGGCGTTATTCCGGTTAAAGTCGAAGAAAAAAGCAATTCCGATGAATTGTTTAAAGCGGCAGTAGATGAATCAGTTGCACACGGTCTTGTTACTGAGGGTGATTTAGTTGTTATAACAGCCGGAATGCCGCTTGGTGTTTCGGGCACAACAAACATGATGAAAGTCAATGTCGTCGGCGAATAATATTAATACTAATTCCAAATAAAAATCAACCAATCTTCGCGGTCTTTTGTTTGCGAGACTGCGTTGTCGTTCTCGGCGGGCGATAGCCCGCCTTCGTCCTCCGCCTTGTCTCACAAACAAAATCCTCGCAAATCTTGGTCACTTTTTAATTGGAATTAGTATAATCAATACATTACCATAATTGATATATCGACAATCGAAATTCCCGCACCCAATTTATTAGGGTGCGGGAATTTCAATATTTATATACGTTTAATCATAGGATAATGCGGAACGCCTTCGTCGTCATATTTTTCTCCGCAAACGGTGAAACCTATGGATTCATAAAAACCAATTGCTTGTTGTTGTGCGCCAACATCGAAGGTTACGGCGCCTTTTTCTGTAGCAAATTCCATTGCGGCTTCCATTAGCTTCCTGCCAAGTCCCATCTTACGATATTCTTTTAAAACTGCTATTCTGCCGATCTTGGCGACGTCCTGCGACAGCATAAAGAACCTTGCTGTTGCAACAGCTTTTTTATCATCATATAACAAGACAAAACATGACACATCGTCCATGTTGTCAAATTCGCCTTCGACCGAAAAGCCCTGTTCTTCGCAGAATACAGCCTTTCTTATATGCCGCACGTCATCGTTAATTTGCCCTTTGTCTACTCTTTTAATTATCATCCAATTTCACCGTGATCGGATACTGGAAAACAGTATTATCATAAATAAATGTTGCGGTTAAATAATCAGAAATGAAGAAAAATTTAACCGTATAATTTCCATATTGATATGAAAGTGCGGTGCAATCATCCGGAGTTGCGGGCAAAAAGAACAGCTCGCTGTCTTCGGGAGTATATACATCATTTTCACCACAAATGGACTTAACATCGTTTGACGTTGAAATGCCGTTTTCAAAACCGTAGGCATCGCCCATATTGGCTATTGCCGAAATGCCCTTGTCTTCAGAATTTTGATAAAAATAGTAATTTAAATTAACACAGCTCATCTTAACGAGTCCGTTTTTGGGCTCTGCTTCTAAAAAGTCATAAGCATCTTCTGCCACTGCCGATGAAGTTTCTGTGCCGTTATAAAGTGCTCTTACAGCCTCCGTACTCATGCCGATAGAAACGAGTAGCCCAGTAATTTCGCCGTTTGATGCATATTGCGGGACATAATCAAAGTTGCCTGTCGGAGTTAATGATGATGAAGATTCCAATTCTTTAGTATCCTTATTGGCACAAGCTGTTGTCCCTAATGCCAACATCACTGCCAAAACCAATATAATTAATTTTTTCATTGATTTTCAACCTCTTAAACTGAATATTTTTCTAGCAGTTTGTTGCGTTCAGCCCAAAGCTTTTCAGAAAGATCTACATAATAGGTGTGCGGCTTCTCAAAACGCTGCACTTCTTCCCAAAGTGACTCAACTTGGGTACTGCGATAGCTTTGAATTTCCGTTGCAGACGGTGATTTGTAGACCAAATTACCATGGTCAAAAATTCGACACTGCAATTTTCTTGCAATAAATTTATTTATTTTTTTACGCTTCCAAACATGGTTCTGATCAAAAATCTCATACGGTTTTGTATCATCAATTTCCTCGCTGGCTAAAGTAACAACATCGGCAATTGCTTTTCCGCTTTCACGGTCGAACAATCTCCAGCATTGCTTAAAGCAAGGAAGTGTGATTTTTGAAACATTCTCGCTGATTTTAATTTTAGGAATTATTTTTCCGTCTACAGTTTCGATTGCCGAAAGCTTATATACTCCGCCAAAAACTGCCTCTGATGCTGCAGTAATCAATCTTTCGCCAACCCCAAAAATATCAACCCTTGCGCCCTGCATTAGCATATCTCTAATCAAATATTCGTCCAAAGCATTCGAAGCACAAATTGCGCAATCGGGATAGCCTGCATCGTCAAGCATCTTACGCGCTTTTTTTGTCAGATATGTGATATCTCCGCTGTCAATTCTAATGCCCTTAGGTCGACAGCCGAGTGGCTTTAGAACCTCGTCAAACGCCTTGATTGCGTTAGGAATACCTGATTTTAAAGTATTATAGGTGTCAACCAACAAAAGGCAACTGTTAGGATAACATTCTGCATATTTTTTAAATGCCTCATATTCGGTGTCAAACATTTGAACCCAACTGTGCGCCATTGTTCCATTGACAGGAATGTCAAAATCTTTGCCTGCCTTAACGCATGATGTGCCGACACAGCCGCCGATATATGCCGCTCTTGCGCCGAATACCGCCGCATCAAATCCATGCGCACGTCTTGAGCCAAATTCAAAAACATCTCGGCTTTGCGCTGCACGAACTATGCGGTTTGCCTTTGTTGCAATCAGCGATTGATGATTAATTGTAAGCAACAGCATTGTTTCAATAAGCAATGTCTGCACCGCGGGTCCGCGCACTGTGATTATGGGCTCTAACGGAAAAATCGGTGTTCCCTCTGGTATAGCCCAAACATTGCAAGTAAATTTAAATGTATCCAAATAATTTAAGAATTCTTCTTGGAACAAATTTAATGAACGAAAATACTCGATATCATCTTTTGAAAACTCGAGCCCTTCAAGATAATTAATAAGCTGTTCAAGACCAGCCATTATAGCGAAACCGCCATCATCGGGAACTCGGCGAAAGAACATATCGAAATAACATATTGTGTTTTTATATTCGTCACAGGTCAGTCCATTTGCCATGGTTGCCTCGTACAAATCCATCAGCATTGATAAATCTTTACGCATTTCATCACATCCTAAACAAGAATAAAG
>JAQVYP010000019.1 GCA_029004655.1 Oscillospiraceae bacterium
ATCCAAAAACGTGAAGACAATTTCGCTGACGAAGTTGCAAATATGATTAAATAATTAATTTAAATGTTAATCCGCTCAAATATATTTGGGCGGATTTTTTATTGCATAACATAAAATTTAATTATTAAATTGTTGATATATTTTTTTTAATATACAAAAACAGTTGCTACTGTAACAAATATTGCAGCAACAGTTTCATTATTTGATGTTGTAATTTACTGTTTATTAACATATTGTTACTGATTTGGATTGACTTTATATTGGCCATATTGTAAAATAATGTTGATAATATTTATTGGCTATGTAATTAGCAGATAGGAGTATTAAATGAAACCAGCTTATAAAAGAATACTCATTAAATTAAGCGGCGAGGCACTTGCGGGAGAGCAAAAATCCGGGCTTGATTTTGATACAGTTTTAAAAATCTGCGCCAGTGTAAAAAAATGCGCTGAAATAGGCCTTGAAATTGGAATAGTGGTTGGCGGTGGAAATTTCTGGCGCGGACGTACAAGCGGTAAAATGGACCGTACTCGTGCTGATCACATGGGAATGTTAGCAACTGTTATTAATTCTTTGGCACTATCTGACGCTCTTGAGCAGTTAGGTGTTCCGGTTCGTGTTCAAACCGGTATTACTATGAGTGAAATTGCAGAACCATACATCAGGAATAAGGCTGTTCGCCATATGGAAAAGGGCAGAGTAGTTGTGTTTGGTTGCGGTACAGGCAATCCTTTCTTCTCTACAGATACTGCAGCAGCACTGCGAGCGGCTGAAATTGATGCAGATATTATTTTTAAAGCCACTAATGTTGATGGCGTTTATGATTGTGATCCAAAGAAAAATTCAAACGCAGTTAAGTTTGAAACTTTAACTTTTCTTGATGTTCTCAATAATGGATTGCAAGTTATGGATAGCACAGCAGCATCACTTTGTATGGATAATAATATCCCGATACTTGTTTTTGATCTTAGTGATCCTGACAATCTTATTCGTGCAGCAGTTGGCGAAAAAATCGGTACATTAGTAAAATAATTTTGTGGAGGTTAGATTTGTGAAACAGGTTATTAGTAATGCGGAATCTCATATGGACAAATCACTAAATGCATTGGACAGAGAATTTTCCGGAGTTCGTGCAGGCCGTGCTAATCCAGCTATTTTAGATAAAATATTAGTTGAATATTATGGCACTCCTACACCATTAAATCAAATGGCTGCTATTTCTGTTCCAGATGCAAGAACAATAATAATTCAGCCCTGGGATGCCTCAACTTTGAAGCTTATAGAGAAAGCAATTCAGGTCTCTGATATTGGAATAAACCCCAACAATGACGGACGGGTTATCAGATTGAATTTTCCACCCCTTACCGAGGAACGCCGTCGCGATTTAGTTAAAGATGTTCATAAGATGTCTGAAGAAGGAAAAATTTCAATTCGTTCTATCAGACGTGATGCGATTGAAAAACTTAAGGCACTAAAGAAAAATAGTGAAATAACCGAAGACGATTTGGCAGTTGGCGAGAAGAAAATTCAAACAGTTACAGATAAATACATTAAAGAGATTGATGATCTCACTGTTTTAAAAGAAAAAGAAATATTGGAAATATAGTCTTAATTTCCCCCACCGAAGTGTTTCTTCGGTGGTTTTTTGAGATACCTATATTAAGCACTACATAACAAATTAAGCTTAATATATGTGTATTTAGATGTGGAGGAAACTAATAATGCCATTGCCATGGATTAAAAAGAAGAATATTGTTAATCGTGTATTACCGACACATATCGGAATAATCATGGATGGCAATGGAAGATGGGCGAAAAAGCGTGCATTGCCCCGCTCTGCCGGACATGCTGCTGGTTCAAGCAACTTTAAAACTATTGCAAAATATTGTAATAAAATCGGTATCAAATATTTGACTGTGTATGCTTTTTCGACTGAGAATTGGAAAAGGCCTAAACAGGAAGTCGAAAATATTATGAATATTCTGAGGGATTATTTAAAAGATACCAGTAACTTTAAAGATGAGAACATTGTCTTGAAATTTATCGGAGATATTAATGTCTTGCCCGCGGATATTATTAATTTAATACATGAAGCCGAAAACGATTCCAAAGATGCTACCGGTTTGATACTGAACCTTGCCATTAATTACGGTGGAAAAGACGAAATCGTAACTGCTGTAAAAAATATTTGCACAGATGTCCAAGACGGAAAAATTTCAATTGATGATATTAGTGAATCATTAATAAGTCAAAACGTATATACTAAAGGTCAGCCTGATCCGGATATTATTATTCGTCCAAGTGGTGAATATAGATTATCAAACTTTTTAGTATGGCAATCTGCTTATTCAGAATTATGGTTTTCCAATGTCCTGTGGCCTGATTTTACACCAAAAGATTTAGAACAGGCAATTGATGCCTATAATAACCGTGACAGACGTTTCGGCGGTGTTTAAAAATATTTTAATTACCAATATTATATATACAACGGATGGTGCTGTTATTGAAAACAAGAATTATTTCATCAGCAATAGGTTTGGCTCTTTTTGGAGCGGTTCTGATATTTTGGAATCGTGTGCCTATTGTTTTAGATATTTGCATAAGTATTATAAATTTAATTGCCACTTGGGAAATACTTGACGGAACAAAACTGGTTAAGAATCGTGTTATCATGGTTATTTCATCAATATTTGCGCTTCTTGTTCCGTTTATATATAATGGCTATATCCCTATAAGTGCAACAGTTGCAATTGTTATATTTGCAGTAGCTCTTTTAATTACATCTATGGTTATGAATAAAACTATAAATATTTCACAATTAACAAGTGCTTTTTCTTTAACTCTTTTTATTACGTATGCATTTTCAACATTATTGATGCTAACCAGAACATCAAATGGACAAGGATTGTTTTACTTTCTGTTGGCATTCAGTTTTGCTTGGGTAAGCGATGGTGGTGCATATTTCGTTGGCGTTTTATTTGGCAAGCATCAACTTGCTCCGATTATTAGTCCTAAAAAGACTATTGAGGGTGCTATCGGCGGCGTAGTTTGCTCAACATTAGTAACATTTATTATGTGCTTGTTTTATAATTCCCTTAGCACATCCTTTCATGCAAATATAGTTGCTTTTACGCTTTTAGCTCCAATATTTGCGGTTTCAGGTATTTTTGGAGATTTAATTGCATCATATATTAAGCGTTCTTGTAATATAAAAGATTATGGGAACCTGATACCCGGTCACGGTGGTATACTTGATAGATTTGACAGCATTTTGTTTATTTCTCCGCTACTGTATATGCTTATTTCATATTTCCCGATGATTTCAGCAATATAGGGATTGGGGATGTGGATATATGAATAATAAAACTTTAACTATATTAGGCTCGACTGGCTCAATTGGTGTTCAAAGTTTAGAAGTTGCAAGAGCAAAAGGATATAAAATCGCTGCCTTGGCTGCCGGGAAAAATATAAAGCTAGTTGAACAACAGATTAGGGAATTTGCACCGATAACCGTTGCTATGTCTGACGAAAAATCGGCAATAGATTTAAAGATTCGAATTGCAGACACAAATACAAAGGTTTTAAGTGGCTCTGAAGGTGTTTGCGAAGTCGCAATCACAGATATGAGTGATATAGTTTTAAACGCTATTGTGGGCATCGCAGGCTTGGCACCGACTATGGCTGCAATTAATTCAAAAAAGGATATTGCCCTTGCCAATAAAGAAACCTTAGTAGCAGGCGGCGATATTGTTATAAATGCCGCAAAAAATGCAGGTATTAAAATATTGCCGGTTGACAGCGAACATTCTGCAATTTTTCAGTGTCTGCAAGGTATACCGCAAGGATCATTGAAAAATATTATTTTAACAGCTTCCGGTGGCCCTTTTTTTGGGAAGAAGCGTGAAGAATTAATTAATATTAAACCGGAACAAGCATTAAAACATCCAAATTGGAACATGGGTGCTAAGATTACTATTGATTCGGCAAGTTTAATGAACAAGGGACTTGAAGTTATTGAGGCTGTTCATTTGTTCAATGTTTCGCCTGAAAGAATTCACGTCCTTGTTCACAGACAAAGTATAATTCACTCTGCGATTGAATTGATTGATGGTGCAATTATTGCCCAACTTGGCGCAGCTGATATGAAATTACCGATTCAGTATGCACTTACATTTCCAAATCGTAGTGTTTGTCCATCACATTCAGTTGATTTGGCTGAGATTGCAACACTTACATTTGATAAACCGGATATGCAAACTTTTACTTGCTTAAAAACATGCATTGATGCAATTAATCAGGGCGGGGTTAAGCCGGCCGCAGCAAATGGAGCTAACGAGAAGGCAGTTGAATTATTCCTAAAAGGAAAAATCGGATTTTTACAGATTGGTGATTTGGTGCAAAAGGCTTGTGATGCATCACCGAACATCAAAAATTTTACTCTCGATGATGTATATGCTGCGGATAAGTCTGCACGTGAATATGTTATGTCTTGCATTAAATAAAAGGCTTTTTTAGCCGCCAAGTTGGGGGATTTTATCATGTTATTAACTATTTCAAGTGCTTGGAATGTAGCGTGGCCAATACTTGTGGCAATTTTATTGTTTTTAATGCTCATTGTCATTCATGAATTTGGTCATTTTATTGCTGCGAAGGCAATGGGCATCCGCGTAAATGAGTTTGCAGTCGGTTTTGGTCCAACCTTATTTAAAAAGCAGGGAAAAGAAACACTTTATGCAATACGCCTTGTCCCGTTTGGTGGTTTCTGTGCAATGGAGGGCGAGGATGACGAAAGTGTCGATTCCAAAGCTTTTTGCAACAAAAAACCTTGGCGCAGATTGATAATAGTTATTGCAGGTGCTGCATTTAATTTATTGTTTGGACTTATATTAGTCATGATAATTCTGGCGCCGATGGATAAATTTGCGAGCACAACGATTGCCGGATTTTCAGATGGTTCTATAAGTTCTCAATACGGACTTAGTGTCGGTGATGAAATTCTAAAGGTTGATGGCAGAAAAATTTATACAACATATGATTTAAGCTATGCTTTTACCGGTATAAATGATGGTATGGTTGATATGCTTGTGCGACGTAACGGTGAAAAAGTTGAACTCAAAGATGTTGAATTTGCAACGGAAACTGTTGAAAATATAAGTATGGTAAGCGTTGATTTTTCTGTTAACGGGATTGAAAAGAATCCACTATCTTTTATTTCACAATCAATTAAAACAACAGTGTCATATGGACGAATTGTTTGGTTGTCGCTTATAGACTTAATAGGTGGTAAATTTGGAATTAGTTCAGTGTCCGGTCCTGTTGGTGTTACAGTTGCAATTGGTGATGTCGCTCGTTCCGGTCTTATAAATCTTTTACCAATGATTGTTTTGATCACTGTAAACCTTGGCATTTTTAACCTTTTACCAATTCCGGCATTGGACGGAAGCAGAGCATTGTTTATATTAATAGAAATGGTGAGGCGCAAACCAATTCCTCAGAAATATGAATCAGCCATCCATGCAATTGGTATGATCGTGCTACTTTCATTTATGGCTTTGATAACACTCAAGGATGTATTTAAACTGTTTTCATAAATAGGCATGAAAAATATTTTTCCAGGCGCACACGCAGCTGCGCCCTACGATATTTTAGAGGTGTATTTAATTTGTTTACACGTGAAAAAACTAAAAAATTAATTTCGGGAGGACTACCTATTGGGGGTGGCTCTCCCGTATCCGTTCAGTCAATGCTTAATAAGTCGTGTGAGGATTTTGAAGGTAATATAGAGCAGGCAAGACGACTGGAGTCTGTCGGTTGCCAGATTATTCGTGTTGCTATCCCAAATATTGAAACTGTTCCGTTGATTTATAAACTAAAATTAGCGGTAAATGTGCCAATAGTTGCTGATATACATTTTGATTACAAACTTGCGCTCGAGAGTGTCGCTGCCGGTGTTGATAAAATAAGAATTAATCCCGGCAATATTGGTGATGATTCTCGAGTAAAGATGGTTGTTGACGCTTGCAAATCACGCAATATACCAATAAGAGTCGGTGTTAATTCCGGCTCGGTTGAAAAAAATATTTTAGCTAAGTATGGTGCTCCGACAGCAGAGGCTTTGGTCGAGAGTGGAATTTATCATGTTAGACTACTTGAAAAGTTTGATTTTGACGATATTGTGCTTTCAATTAAATCTTCTAACGTTGACACAATGTATAATGCCTATATATTAGCGGCAGAAATTTGTAAATATCCGTTGCATTTAGGTGTGACTGAAGCCGGAACCAAACGAATGGGAATCATCAGTTCTGCGGCGGGAATCGGTGGATTGTTGTTGCGTGGTATTGGTGACACAATACGTGTATCGCTGACTGATGATCCTGCCGAAGAAGTGTATGCGGCTATTGATTTATTAAAAGCGTTGGGACTAAGAACCGGTGGTGTAAAATTTATTTCATGCCCAACTTGCGGCAGAACTAAGATTAATTTAATTGAACTGGCAAATAAAGCACAGGAATTATTAAAAGATTGCAACAAAGATATTACCGTTGCAATTATGGGGTGTGTTGTTAACGGTCCGGGTGAGGCTCGAGAAGCCGATATTGGAATAGCCGGCGGTGACGGTTGCGGTTTGATTTTTAAAAAAGGCGAAATTGTCCGTAAAGTTAATGAGGACAAATTGCTTGAGGAACTAATAAAAGAGATTGATCAGATTACTTAAAGGATGTTTATTATGAGCAGTGCAAAAATTAAAGATATATTTGGTGGAATTACGGACAGTGTGCAAAACAATTTTTCTGATGGGCTGGTTTTATGCTGTAATATTGAACTAAAATCCAGAAATCTTGTTATGTCATGCTCTTTTAGCAGTTATGTTACTTGTGATTCTCTGCTCGATGCAAAAAACAAACTTTGCAATGGTCTTAGTTTATCTAAAGTCAGCATTACTGAAAGATATCCAGCGGAGGCATTTAACATAAAGGCTGCCGAAGATATCGTTTCAGAAATAAGAAGGCAAAACGCTGTACTTAATGGGTTTTTCAATAATGCAGAATATAGAATACAAAATAATGAACTTATTATTACACTTAAATTTGGTGGATACGAGTTAATTGCAAGCTCAGATTTTGAAAAAAAGTTTATAAGTATTGTAAAAAATCGTTTTAATATAAATATTAACATATCTTTTGACGGCGAACTTGAATCGGTCGAAATGGAACTGCCGCCGCTGCCAACCGAGGCACCGCCTGAACCTTCAAATGAACCGGAAACGTCAATCCCATCCGAATGGATTCCTGTTAATAAAAAAAACGTTTCCGCTGTTGATCTCGGAGCTTTGCCGATTGATTTAAATGATGCCAAGGTTGTTTTTGGACATAGAATTCGTGGCATTCCAACAGCAATGAGTAATGTTACACCTGATAGCGATGCCGTTATTGTTTGGGGTGAAATATTTAAAATCGAATTGGTTCCGACCAAGAAAGGCGACAAACAAAGGGTCGGTTTTCAGTTTTCCGATGATACAAATTCGTTGGTAGTTAAAACTTATGTATTAAATGAGAAAATTGGAGATCTGGATAAACTTAAATGCGGTAATTGTGTTCTGGTTCGTGGATCTTATGTTTATGATGATTGGGATAAAGATTATATTATCAAACCAGTAAGTATTAATTTAGTTAAGCGCAAGGAAGAGCAAGACACAGCCGAACAAAAGCGTGTCGAACTCCATGCGCATACAAACATGTCTGCAATGGACGGTGTTGTTCCGGCATCCAAGCTTGTACGGCAAGCTTTTAATTGGGGACACAAAGCAATTGCAATAACTGACCATGGAGTTGTTCAGTCATATCCGGAAGCGATGAATGAAGTTGAAAGTATCCGTAAGTCTCCTGGCGGCGAGGATTTTAAAGTTATTTACGGTGTTGAAGCATATTTTGCAGATAATCTGGTACCTGCTGTAAACAAATCCTGTGATATGGCAACAAAAGGCTGCTTTATTGTTTTTGACGTTGAAACTACAGGTCTTAATTTTTATAGTGACCGATTAACCGAAATTGGTGCTGTAAAACTGATTAACGGAGAAATAGTTGATAATTTTTCGAGCTTTGTTAATCCACAAAAATCTATTCCGCAAAAAATAGTCGACCTTACCGGAATTGATGATTCAATGGTTGCAAATGCACCGCTTGAAGGTGAAGTTGTAAAATCATTTTTGGAGTATTGCGGTGACGGTGTTCTGGTTGCACATAATGCAAACTTCGATATATCATTCATTAGGGAAGCTTCTAAACGTAATGGCCTGTCATTTGATCCTACATATATTGACACAGTTACAATGGCAAGAAAGGTATTACCTCAATCTAAAAATTATAAATTGCACACTGTTGCAAAAGCGCTTAATTTACGCAATTTTAATCATCATCGTGCATGCGACGATGCATCAATTTTATCTGAAATATTTTTGAAATTACTTGAAAAGACAAACGAAATTGAAGGATGCGAAACAGTTAATGATTTAAATAACACTATCGGTGCAACCGATCCAAAAAAGCTTAAGAGATATCATCAGATTTTGCTTGTAAAAACTCAAGCAGGGCTTAAAAATTTATATAAGATTATTTCAGAATCACACCTGAAATATTTTAATAAAAGACCTATTGTTCCTAAAACCATTCTCAATAAGTATCGCGAGGGCTTAATTGTAGGAAGTGCTTGTGAGCAAGGCGAGCTTTTTTGTGCAATTAAAGAGGGAAGGCCTGAATCAGAACTATTAAAAATAGCAGAATATTATGATTATCTTGAAATTCAACCACTTGGCAATAACGAGTTTATGCTTAGAGAGAACATGGTTGATTCAATGGATAGAATTATCCAGTTTAACAAAACAATTTTGGATATCGGAGATAAATTAAGGATTCCGGTTGTTGCAACAGGAGATGTTCATTTTCTGAAGAAGTCTGATGAAATCATCAGACGAATTCTAATGGCCGGTCAAGGATTTAAAGATGCTGACTTGCAAGCTCCTCTATATTTAAAAACAACTAACGAAATGCTCCAAGATTTTAGTTATTTAGGTGACCGTGCTTTCGAGGTTGTAGTCGAAAATCCAAATAAAATTGCAGAAATGATAGATGGTAATATTCGACCGATTCCAAAGGGCAACTATGCGCCGTCAATAGAGGGTGCAGAGGAAATTCTGACCGAAGTTACAATGAAAAAAGCGCGGCAAGTATATGGTGATCCACTTCCTAAAATAGTTTCTAAGCGTCTTGATAAAGAGTTAAATTCTATCATCAAGCACGGATATGCAATTATGTATGTTACTGCGCAAAAATTGGTCGCGGATTCTGAGCAACATGGCTATTTGGTTGGTTCTCGTGGATCCGTAGGTTCTTCATTTGTTGCGACAATGGCAGGTATTTCAGAGGTAAACCCTCTGGCTCCTCATTATATTTGCCCAAATTGCAAGCACAGTGAATTTTTCGAGGACGGAAGCGTTGGATCGGGATTTGATATGCCACCTAAGAAATGTCCAATTTGCGGAACTGATTATAATCGTGATGGTCACGATATTCCATTTGAAACTTTCCTAGGTTTTGACGGAGATAAAGTGCCCGATATTGACTTAAACTTTGCTGGTGAATATCAGTCATTTGCCCACAAATTTACAGAAACATTGTTCGGTTCTAAAAACGTTTTCAAAGCCGGAACAATATCAACTGTTGCAGAAAAAACTGCTTTTGGTTATGTAAAAAAATATGAAGAAGAACGTGGATTAATTATCAGCCGTGCTGAAGAAAACCGGCTTGCAGCTAAAATATATTCCGCATCGGTCAAAAGAACTACTGGTCAGCACCCCGGTGGCATGGTTGTTGTACCCCAGAACAAAGATGTTTACGATTTTTGTCCTGTGCAGCATCCTGCCGATGATGTAAATTCCGATACGGTTACAACGCACTTCGATTTCCATTCGATCCACGATACTATTTTAAAACTTGACGAACTGGGGCATGATGTGCCGACAATTTATAAATACCTTGAAGAATATACAGGAATACCTGTTCTATCTGTTTCAATGAGTGACGAAAAGGTTATGAGCCTGTTTACTTCAACAGCAGCCTTAGGAGTAAAACCTGATGAGATTTTTTCTGAAACAGGTACATATTCTATGCCTGAGCTTGGAACGAAATTCGTCCGTGAAATGCTTTTAGAAGCCCAGCCTAAGGCGTTTGCTGATTTACTTCAGGTTTCGGGACTATCTCACGGAACTGACGTTTGGATCGGTAATGCTCAAGATTTAATCAGAGATAAAATATGTACAATATCTGAAGTTATCGGAACGCGCGACAGTATTATGACTTATTTGCTTCATAAAGGTTTGCCTCCAAAAATGGCATTTACCATTATGGAAATAGTTCGAAAAGGTCAAGCTTCTAAAAAGTTGACACAAGAGTATATTGATTGTATGAAGGAGCATAATGTTCCGGATTGGTATATTGATTCATGCTTTAAAATTAAATATATGTTTCCAAAAGCCCATGCTGCAGCTTATATGATTGCGGGATTGCGACTTGGATGGTATAAGGTTCATCGTCCCGCAGAATATTATGCCGCATATTTTACTGTGCGTTATGATGATGTTGATATTCCAACTATTATTAAGGGCAAGGAAGCAGTGCGCCATAAAATCCTTGAAATCCGAAGCAAAGGCAAAGAAGCCACTAATAAAGAGCTTAATGTTTGCGATAACCTTTTGATTTTTAACGAAATTCTTACTCGCGGTATAGAAATATTGCCGATTAGCTTAAAAAAATCCCATTATAAGAAGTTTTTAGTTGAGGATGGGAAAATAAGATTGCCTTTTGGTGCTTTGGCAGGTGTAGGCGAAAAAGCTGCAATTTCGGTTTATGAGGTAGCACAAAGCGGAGAATACTTATCAATTGATGAACTTCAAAGTGCTTCAGGTGCTTCAAAAACAGTCATTGAAACGCTTAAGGAAATTGGCGCTTTGTCCGAACTTCCCGATACAAACCAATTAACTTTGTTTTAACACCAATTCCAACTAAAAATCACCTGATCTTTGTGGCTTTTTGTTTACGATACTGCGATGTCGTTTTGGGCGAGCCCGTTTTCGTCCTCCGCCTTTTCCAGCAAAAATAGACCTCGCAAATCTCAGACGATTTTTTAATTAGTATAAGGGTTGACAAAATGCGTTTATCGTGTTACCATGTTAGCACAATAAAGTGTTGAGGTGAAAACAGTGAGCGAATATATTTATAAAACTCCAGATGGTACTCGTGATTTCTTGTTTGAAGAATGTGAATCACATAATAGAATTAAAATACTGCTTGCAAACTTATATGAAAACAGGGGATATCATGAGGCCATAACGCCGATTCTCGAAAATTATGATTTATTTAATTTGGAAAGTGCCAGTTTAACTCAGGAAGAAATGTATAAGCTTACTGACAGAAGTGGACATTTGCTCGTTTTGCGTCCGGATATTACTATGCCGATTGCAAGACTAGCATCAACACGTTTGAAAGATGCGGCTTTACCATTAAGGCTGTATTATAATCAGAAAGTTTTTCGCGTTAATCCAAGTCTAAAGGGTAAAAGAAACGAAATTAATCAATCCGGAATTGAGCTTATTGGTGCTTCGGGTGTTTTATCTGATCTTGAAGTTATAACAACCGCTCTAAATGCACTTTGCAAATGTGGTATTGATGATTTGACTATCGAAATTGGTCATGCAGGCATTTTTAAAAAGCTTACAGAATCGCTCCCAGCCGATGAATCGGTTAAGGAGCGCATCAGAGGATATATTGAATCTAAAAGCTACAGTTCATTGGAAGATGAGTTGTCGGATTTACCTGAAAGCGATTCTGTAAAAGCACTCAGATATCTTCCAAGACTTTTTGGTGTGAGGGAAATAATTAAAACTGCACGTGATTTGTGCGGAAATTTGATTAATGAAGAACTTGATTATTTAAACCAGTTGCTTGATTGCCTTGAAGCAGAATATGGCGATAAGGTTAGGCTTGATTTAGGAATTGTTCACCGTAACAATTATTATACCGGTATGGTGTTCAGAGGCTATATTAAAGGCTCCGGTCAAACAGTTGTTTCCGGTGGACGTTACGACAAATTGCTAAGCGAGTTTGGAAAAGATTGGCCGGCTATAGGTTTTGCAATTAATATTGATGCAATTGCAGAAAATCAGCGTAATTTTAAGCTAACTAATAGTATTCAGCAAAAGTGCTTTCTTGTTTTTGCTGAAAAAGGGTATGAAATGAAAGCTTTGAAGTATATGGATAATGAAATTTCAAACGGAACGATTTGTCAGATATTGCCGTTTGATAATACAAAGTCTGCACTAGAAATTGCTAAGGTCAGAAACGCTTATAAATTTGCTGTCGTGGGAAAAGAAATAAACGTTATTTCTGTTGATTGATGAGGGCTGATAAATGAAACCGCTTAAAATTGCACTTACAAAGGGTCGTCTTGAAAAAGATGCCATTACAATGTTTGATAAAATGGGATTGGACACGGCCGCACTTAAGGAAAAAGGCAGAAGACTAATTTTACCGGTGTCGCAATATGAAGCAGTGCTTGCAAAGGCTGCTGATGTTATTACTTACATTGAGCATGGTGTTTGTGATATTGGAATTGTTGGTAAGGATACAATTCTGGAATACCCGGGCGGCTATTATGAATTGCTTGATTTAGGAATAGGCAAATGCCGTTTTGCACTTGCAGGTCCTAAGGGAGTAGATTTTTATGGGGGATATTCCTCAAAAACTATTGCAACCAAATATCCTCATGTAGCTGAGCGCTTTTTTTCTAAAAAAGGAATGGATGTCAGGATTATTAAAATTGAAGGTTCTGTCGAGCTGGCTCCACTATTAAAGCTCGCAGATGCAATTGTTGATATTGTTGAAACAGGAAAAACACTTTATGAAAACGGGCTAGAAATTATTGAAGACGTTGAACCGATTTCCGCAAGAGTTATTGTAAATATGGCGAGCTTAAAAATGCGCAAATCGGAAATTGAGGACTTTGTGGCACGTCTTGACGAAGCAAAGTTGTGCTAAAAGAGAGGGCTTTTATTATGATAAATATTACCTATGCTGATGGTAAATGCGAATATGAATTACTTGATCGCCTAAAAAAGCGCAGCGGAGAAGTTAATGATAAGGTTACTGAAACTGTTAACACAATTCTAAGTGATGTTAAAAATAACGGTGATAAAGCGGTTAATGCATACACACTGAAATTTGACGGTGCAGTCCTTAAAAAAACCATGTTCAACTACGACGAGTTGGAACAATTTTGCGCACTCTGTGATCAGGACTTTATCGAATCACTTAAAAAAGCTGCAAAAAGCATTTTTGATTTTCATCAAGAGCAAAAACAGCGTAGTTGGCTTGTAACAAAGGAAAACGGCGTTATTATGGGGCAACGTGTTCGCGGTTTAACCCGTGTTGGGATATATGTCCCAGGTGGCACAGCTGCATACCCGTCGTCAGTTCTTATGAACGCTATTCCGGCAAAGATTGCCGGGGTGAAAGAATTAATTATGACTACACCTCCCATGAAGGATGGAAGTCCTAATCCTGTTATTATGGCGGCAGCCTATATTGCCGGTGTTGATCGCGTTTATTTAACAGGTGGCGCGCAAGCAATTGCCGCCCTTGCATACGGCACCGAGACTATTCCAAAAGTTGATAAGATTGTGGGCCCCGGAAACATTTATGTTGCTACTGCCAAGAAACTGGTATATGGCACAGTTGATATTGATATGGTAGCGGGACCCAGCGAAATATTAATAGTAGCGGACAGCACAGCAAATCCAAAATATCTTGCCGCAGATTTGCTTTCTCAAGCAGAGCATGATGTTTTGGCTTCAGCAATTTTAATCACAACAAATAAACCCATTGCTGAAGAAACAGTGAAAGAAATTGAAATTCAAGCATCAAAATTATCACGCAAAGACATAATTAATCAATCTTTGGATAATTATGGCGTTGTAATTGTCTGTGACAATTTAGATATTGCTATGGATTTGGCAAATGAAATTGCACCGGAGCATTTGGAAATTTGCGTGAAAAATCCAATGGAGTACATTGGCAGGGCAGACAATGCAGGTTCGGTTTTTCTGGGAAATTATTCACCCGAACCACTCGGCGATTATTATGCAGGACCAAACCACGTTTTACCGACATCCTCAACCGCCAAATTCTTTTCGCCTCTTTCGGTTGACAGTTTTATAAAGAAATCAAGCTTTATATACTACACCGAAACCGGACTTAAAGATGTTTCTGCTGATGTTATAAAAATTGCCGATACAGAGGGATTAACCGCTCACGCAAACTCAATTAAAGTGAGGTTGTAAAAATTGTCTTACAATTTAAACGACAAGATAAAGAATCTTGTTTCTTATACACCTGATACAAATAAATATAGAATCAGACTTGATGCAAATGAGTCGTTCATTACCCCTGATATTGAAGTTTGGCAACAAATAATAAATGCCGTAAATTCTGTTGCAATTAATCGTTACCCCGACCCACTTGCAACTGATTTATGCCAAGCGTTTGCTGATTATTATGGTATAATCAGTGACAATGTTACCGCCGCTAACGGTTCGGATGAGCTGCTGTTTATCATTTCTTGCTGTTTTGCGAACAGCGGCGATGTTATCATGAATGCCGCTCCTGATTTTTCAATGTATGATTTTTATGCACATCTTGCAGAGTGCAAAGTTATATCATATAAAAAAAGCTGTGATTTAGAAATAAATGCCGATGATATAATTAAGCAGTGTAATGCTAATAATGCTAAGATATTAATATTTTCGAATCCGTGCAATCCGACATCGCAAGGCATATCAGCATCCGATATGATTAAAATCATCGACAATGTCGATGCACTTGTTGTTGCAGACGAAGCATACATGGATTTTGATGATAATTCTATATTAAAATCAGTTAATCAATTTGATAACCTTATTGTGCTTCGCACATGTTCTAAAATGATTGGTTTGGCAGCTGCCAGAGTTGGATTTGCTGTAGCTAACAAAAAAATCACATCAGCAATTCGTGCATGCAAATCTCCATATAACGTCAATTCGTTTTCTCAAGCTATTGCAACTACTGTACTTAAAAACAAAGCATATTTGGATAGTTGCAAATCCAAAATAATTGAAGCAAGAAATTCATTAACTGATTCAATCAAGCTAATTTGTGAAGAAACCGGATGGACACTGTATCCTACAAAAGCAAATTTTCTATTTGTCAAGCCTGATAATTCAGAATCTGTTTTTGAGTTTTTGAAAAATGAAGGTATTCTGATAAGAAATATGGGCGCTTATCTTCGAATTACAGTTGGAAACGATCAAGAAAATACCGAATTGATTGAAGCTTTGAAACGATTTATTGCGGGAGGTGCTTTATGAGAACTTCAGAAATAACAAGAAAAACTAAGGAAACCGATATCTGCGCCAAACTTTGCCTTGATGGTGGAGAAATTTCTGTTGATACAGGAATAGGATTCTTTGACCATATGCTTGAAGCTTTGGCAAAGCATGCCGGATTTGGTTTGTCGCTTAAGGTTGACGGTGACTTAAACGTAGATTGTCACCATACCGTTGAAGACACAGGAATTGTGTTGGGACAAGCATTCGCCCAAGCGGTTGGCGATAAAAAAGGAATTTCCAGATATGGCACAGCTTTTATTCCAATGGATGAAGCGTTAGGATTTGCATCTGTTGATATTTCAGGTCGTCCGTTTCTTGTTTACGAAGCGGATATGCCCCAAGAATTAATCGGGGAATATGATTCTTGCATTACTGTCGAATTTATGCGAGCATTTTGCTACAATTCACTTATAACCGCTCATGTTATTTGTGAGTACGGCGACAATGCGCATCATATCACCGAAGCACTGTATAAAGCACTTGCGCACGCTTTAAAAGCCGCATTAAAAGTTGAAGGACAAGATATTTTGTCAACAAAGGGTGTTATTTAATGATTATTTTCCCTGCGATAGATATAAAAAATGGGGAATGTGTCCGATTGTTTAAAGGCGATTTTTCAACCGTTCAAAAGGTTGCCGAAAGCCCGATTAAAACAGCAATTAGCTTTGCTGAATGCGGTGCTGAGTGGATTCACATGGTCGATCTAGACGGAGCTTTGGACAGCGCTCCCAAAAACAGTAAAATGTTTATTGATGTTGCCATGTCATCAGGCCTTAAAATTGAAGTTGGCGGTGGTATTCGTTCAATTGAAACCATCGAATTCTATTTGGCAAACGGTATATCCAGAGTGATTTTGGGCTCGGCTGCTTTATCAAATCCTGATCTGGTAATCAGTGCTTGCAAAAAATTTGGCGATAAAATTGCCGTTGGAATTGATGCTAGGAATCGTTTTGTTGCGGCTGACGGTTGGCTGAATACTTCAAAAGTTGATTTTATTGATTTAGCAAAAAGTGTGGAACAGGCCGGTGTTGGCTGTATCATTTTCACCGATATTTCAAAAGACGGTACATTATCAGGACCTAATCTTGACCAACTTGAAGAGATTAATAATGCTGTGGGATGTAATATAATTGCAAGCGGTGGCATAAAAAACATTAATGATATTCACGACTTAAAAGCCATGGATCTATATGGTGCAATTTGCGGGAAGTCAATTTATTCCGGCTCGCTTTCGCTAAAGGAAGCAATAAACGTATGTAGGTGAAAAATAATGGATTTAGAAAAATATTTTGTAAAGTCTGACCTGATTCCGGCAATTATTCAGCAAACCGGAACTAATGAAGTGCTGATGCTGGCATATATGAACAAGGAATCGCTTGAATTAACATTAAAAACAGGCTACACTTGGTATTACAGCAGATCACGTCAGAGATTATGGAACAAAGGTGAAACCTCCGGACATAAACAAAAAATTGTCAGCATCAAGGCAGATTGCGATTTTGACACCTTGCTGATTGAAGTTGAGCAGGTAGGACCTGCTTGTCACACAGGAAATCCCTCATGCTTCTTTAATGAGCTTATGGGAACCTCTAAAAACCCCTTCCGGCGTCTTCCGGCAAAAATTCCGCCGAGCTGTGTCAAACCTCCTCTCAAGGCACAAAGCCTTGCTTCGTCAGCTTTCCTTGCTCGACGAAATTTTTGCTCGGAA
>JAQVYP010000020.1:0-7616 GCA_029004655.1 Oscillospiraceae bacterium
CGGTCTTTTGTTTGCGAGACTGCGTTGTCGTTCTCGGCGGGCGATAGCCCGCCTTCGTCCTCCGCCTTGTCTCACAAACAAAATCCTCGCAAATCTTGGTCACTTTTTAATTGGAATTAGTATTAGGGCGGGATGAGGGCGTATCTACAAGAATGGATTTCTACTAATCAATCATCAAACTATTTTATAATTGATATATTTATAGTATAATCATTAAAAAGGGGGTAATAAAGATGGAAGAGTTTAAAAATAAATTTTTAGATTTTTGTTATAGTTTCGGACCAAAAGTTTTAGGTGCTGTTTTGGTAGTTGTTGCCGGTCATTTTATAATTAAATTATTGGTAACCATGATGGACAGGTCATTTCAACGTATAAAAATGGATGTTTCACTTAACAATTTTCTGAAAAAAGCAGCAAGTATCGTTTTGCGTGTAATATTGATTCTAAGCGCACTTACAACCTTGGGAATATCAACCACCGGATTGCTTGCAGCATTGTCTGCGTCAGCAGTTGCAGTAGCGTTAGCGCTCAAGGACAGTCTGGGAAATTTGGCCGGCGGCATATTGATTCTGTTATCCAGACCGTTTTCAACGGGGGATTATATTGATGTGTCAGGATTGTCAGGTACTGTTATTAGCATAGATATGATACACACGACATTGGTAACTCCGGACAACCGTCAAATTGTTATTCCAAATGGTCAAATGGTTAACGAAAAGGTGGTTAATTACTCAAAAGAAGAATGCAGACGAATGGATTTGACAATTTCTATAAGTTATAAAAGCGATTCTGAATTAGCTAAAAGAGTCATTCTTGAGACTGTAAATGCACACAAATTCACTATGCAGACCCCTGAATCACCGTTTGCCAGGGTTGATAAACAAGGCGAAAATTCAATTGACATTGCCGTCAGAACATGGTGCAAAACAGAAAATTACTGGACACTGCATTATGACTTAATGGAACAGATTATAGATGCACTTGACAAAGAAGGTGTTACAGTTCCAATTAAACTACTTGATGTGCGAATTATTGAAAATAATTAAAGAATGAACCTGTTTTGATATTTAATCAAAGCAGGTTCTGAATTTATTTAATCAAAGACTTTCTAACAAACAGTATTCCTAGGGTCCCTGGTCCGCAATGGACAGAAATAGTGCAACCTGCTCGGGTAATAAATACTTCTTTAAACGGTAAAATTTGCTTTACAAGTTTTGATATTTCGTCAGTGATTTCATCACTGCAACCCGAATGTGTAATAAATATGCGGTCAAGCTCTATATCATCTTTATCGGCAAGGCGCGCGTTAACATATTCTTTAAGAACATCCAAAAGTTTCCCACGATATTTCTTGCCGACAACCATGTTTCCGCCTTTGACCTCAATACATGGCTTTAATTTCAATAAGTTTGCACCAAGAGCCGCCAAAGATGAGCAACGCCCGCCTTTATTAAGATATTCCAAAGTGTCAATAATAAAAGAAGCATCAATATGTTGCTGCATATCAATAACACGAGAATAAATCTCACCGGCGGTTAGGTTTTCTGCCGCAAGATCTGCTGCATAAAGCACTTGAAGCCCAACACCTGTTGAAAGATTTTTGCTGTCAACAACATAAACACCTTCAAGCTGGCCTGCTGCAATTCGTGCGTTATTGAAGTTTGATGACATAGAAGAACTAATTGTAAAATAAATTACGCTGTATCCCTCGTCGGTGAATTGCTTTAAAAAACCATAATGGTCTTTTACATTCGCTGCTGCAGTTTTAGGTAAAGTGCTGGTCATTGTAACATATTCATAAACATCAGTCGGATTAATTTCCTCTCCATCACGAAGGGATATGTAATCTTTTACAATATATAGAGGGTTGATTTTTATGTTGTATTTTTGAATAAGCTCTACACCTAAATCAGACGTGCTGTCGCTTGCAATGATAATTTTGCTGTTGTTTTTCAAAACTTTTCCCTCCGAAATTCGATTATTAAAACAAGTAGCTGAAAAAAAGATGCAAAAGTGATAAGACAAAGCAATAATAATATGCACATCTTTTGCGGTTGCCACTCACAGTGGCGAGCAAAAGGTGCTTTAAATATTATAATAATCACATTAATTTGATTATTATATCATATTTAATGCCAAACTCAACAAATTTTTTAAAAATTAAATTATTGTAACTAATTTGTATTATATTTTAACTTTCTAATTGTGTAAATATCTGGTACAATGTAAGTAATAAAAATTGCGAGATGATTTGATGAAATTAAGAACTTTTTTAAAAAAGTTTTATAAAAATAAAAATTTGCTAATATCAGTTTCAGCTTTATTGGTAGTATCTTTGATTGCTATAACTTATGCTTCTGCGGCGTTTTCTTCTGGCTCTTTTAATTTTACCCCGACAACTTCTGATTCTATAGATCAAACTTCAGAAGGAACAGAAACAATTGATACGACTTCATTAGCATCTCAAGATGTAATCAATACTGAAAGCACAGAATCATCTGCAATTCCGGCGGTTGCAATCGTTTCTTCCCAAGAATCAATTGTACCGCCCCTTGAGCAATTCCCGGATGGCTCGAAAGTGTGTTATCTTACCTTTGATGACGGGCCGTCAAGCGTAAGTACTCCTCAAATTTTGGAAGTGTTGAGCAGATATAATGCAAAGGCAACATTTTTTGTTGTTGGCACCGGCAAACTTGAATATTTGAAGACAATTGCCGACCAAGGCCACACGATTGGACTGCACACAGATTCACATGTTTATGCAAATATTTACAGCAGCTACGAGGCGTATATTGCCGACCTTGAAGCCATCAGCAACAAGGTATATGACCACACCGGAATCAGATCTACGATTATTCGCTTTCCTGGTGGCAGCAGTAACATATCAAGTTTATACAAAGGAAAGTGTCCGGGATTAATGACAAGACTTACTGTAGATGTTGAAGCTAATGGATATAGATATTTTGACTGGAGTGTTAGTACTGGCGATGCAGACCAAAAACTGGCACCTCCCGAAACTATTATGGAAAATGTCAAAAAATTTTCAAACAATAAGTCACAAATATGTGTTCTAATGCATGATACAAATGCAAAGTCAACTACGGTTGAAGCTTTACCTGCTGTTATTGAATATTTAGCATCTCAAGGTTTCGAATTCAGGGCACTTACCATGGATTCGCCTGTTTTCCATCATGAAAAACTAAATAATTAGGAGAAAAAAGTGGAACTTAAAATAAAAAGACTAAAATGCAACTCGATATTGCCAAAGCGGGCAACAGTTGGTTCAGCAGGATTTGATTTATATTCAAGCTTGGAATCACCGGTAGAAATAGCACCGGGGGAAAGGGTTTTAATTCCGACCGGAATCGCCATTGAATTGCCCGACAATAATTATGTTGCTTATATATATGCAAGAAGTGGGCTTGCGATAAAGAATGGAATAACTTTGTCTAACTGCGTTGGAGTAATAGACAGCGATTATCGTGGAGAAATCAAGGTGGGATTGATTAATTTATCAGATAAAGCTTATACAATAAATTCGGCTGATCGCATTGCACAGATGGTTATATCACCGGTTATTATACCGGAGCTTGTTGTATCTGATGATTTGAATGATACAGATCGCAGTGGTGGCGGTTTTGGTTCCACAGGCCAAAAATAGTAGTTATTGTAAAGACGAGGTTTAAGCCTTGTCTTTTTTGATTGCAAAATTTACAATTAGTATAAACTTTTATTGCGAAAAGCTATTGTAGTCACTATGTGGTATAGGTTATAATAATACGTATTGATTATATTATTGCAATAGTGCTTTGCTTTTTGGCAGAGCTATGTATATGTAGGATTTGAGTTTGGGGGATTGCGTATGTTTACGAGGGATATCGGCATCGATTTAGGAACAGCAAACACTTTTGTTTGTATAAAAGGAAAAGGCATTGTTATGCGAGAACCATCTGTTGTAGCTTATGATGTTAGAAACGATGCAGTGCGCGCTGTTGGGAAAGAAGCAAAGGAAATGATTGGCAGAACCCCGGGCTCCATTGTGGCTGTTAAGCCGCTGAAAGACGGTGTTATTGCAGATTTTGATGTGACCGCTGCGATGCTCAAAAAATTTATTCGCGAAGCGCTTCGCGGCTCACTTTTTTCGAGAGCAAGGGTTATGATCTGCATTCCTGCAGGCGTTACAGAGGTTGAAAGCCGAGCAGTTTATGATGCGGCTAAGCAAGCAGGAGCGAATGATGTTGACCTTATAGAAGAGCCGATGGCTGCAGCTATTGGTGCCGGCCTTGATGTTAAAGCAGCATCGGGTTGTATGATTGTTGACATCGGTGGAGGCACTACTGAAGTTGCCGTCGTCTCTTTGGGTGATATTGTTACTGCGCAGTCTATAAGAAGCGCAGGAGATCATTTAGATGATGCTATCATAAACTTTATCAGGAAAAAACATAATTTGCTTATCGGTGAAAGAACTGCTGAGCAGATAAAGTTTGAATTAGGCTCAGCTTTACCTTTTAATGATGAGGGAAGCATGGATATAAAAGGGCGCAATTTGGTTGATGGATTGCCTAAAAATGTTGAAATAACGGCAGCAGATGTGCGTGAAGCAATCAGCGATAACATTACAATGATTATTGATACTATTCGTTCAACCTTAGAGAAGACCCCGCCGGAACTTGCGGCAGATATTATTGATCGCGGAATAACAGTTACGGGTGGCGGTGCAAATCTTCGCGGCATAGTAGAGCTTATTGAAAGAGAAACAGGAATGCCTGTTACCATAGCACAAAATCCTATAGATTGTGTTGCTTTGGGCATAGCAAAAAGGCTGGAAAGCAATACAACATTTGATACCTATGTATTCAAAAGAGGCAAGAGATACAGATAATATTTATAAAAAACGAACGTATCGGGGGGACGTATAAATGCGCTTTTTCTTTAGAAGCAGAAAATTCAAAATAATAGCCGGCATTACAGGAATTCTATTGGTTTTTGTAATTGTTATGCAAATTTTGGGCAGTATTGCGTCACCCACAACAAGCATTTTGGGTGCAGTTGTTTCTCCGATTCAAAAATTCTCAACTTGGCTAACGACTAGCATAAGCGATTTCAACACGACCATAAATGATGGACAGGCTCTAATGCAGGAAAACGAGGAATTACGTGCTGAAAACGAGCGCTTAACAAACGAAGTTTTGGATTATCAAGAGATTAAAGAGGAAAATGCTTTCTATGAGGAATTTTTAGAAATTAAGGAGCAAAACAGTGACTTTGTGATGGAGCCTGCAACGCTTATTGCCATGGATAGCACGGATCCTTATTTAGGATTTACAATCGATAAAGGACTTTTGAATGGCATTGCGGCAGGTGATCCGGTTATAACATCGGCAGGTCTAGTCGGATATATTTCCGAAACAGCACCGTCTTATTCAAAGGTTACAACAATTTTAAGCGCTGACCTTAACATTGGAAGTGTTGATAAACGGACAAAGGATGCCGGAATTGTTTCAGGAAAGCTTTCACTTGCGGAGAAAGGACTTTGCCGTTTGTATAACTTGCCAAGAACATGTTCAGTGGCAGTTGGTGATTATGTTGTCACTTCCGGTGGAGGTGTTTTCCCTTCAGGATTGCTTATCGGAACAGTAACAGATATTAAAGCAGAGGAAATAAACACATCAGTATATGCAATTTTAGACCCTGTAGTGGATATTCCGGAAATCAGAGATGTTATGGTTCTAACTTATTTTTCAGGTCAAGGTGAAACACTTCCGTCAGAATAATGTCAAGGGTATCTCTAAAAACTGTCCAAAGATTGGATGGCTTTAAGTTGGAGTAGTATAACGGGGGGATAAACAGTTGGTTGCACGTGATAAGACTAAAAATCAAATTGGTTATGCTGTCTTTGGATTAATCTGCTTTGTGTTGTATTTCATTCAGTATACAAAAGGATATAACTTAAAAATTGGGAATGCAACTGCGGTTTTGCTTGTGCCGATTATAGTAATTATTGCAACCTTTTTTCGCGAATGGGTTGGTGCACTATTTGGACTTGTGGTAGGCACTTTAATGGATATCACTACGTCCGGTTCAACTTGTTTTAATGCTATTGCGCTCATGCTTATAGGGTGTGCTTCAGGACTTTTAATAACATATTTGTTTAACAATAATCTTTTATCGGCACTTTTCCTTGATTTTATGTTTGTATTTATTTATTTTTTATCAAAATGGTTATTCCTTCAATTCTTTTCCGGAAAATCAGATGCGGTTCAATATCTTTTGGAATACAGTCTGCCGTCAGCATTCTTAACTTTTATTGTTGGCATACCGATATATATAATTATGAGATATATAATGAAAATTATTAACAGATTCAGTTAAAAGCATAGTCGATTCATATAAAATAAAAAGCGTTTAATTTCACGAAAGGTGTGTGTTACAGTGGCAAAAAAAAAGAAAAGTAATCCAAGAATAATCACATTAACTGCTTTATTGCTGGTTGTAATGCTGGCTTTTGGTGTGAGAATGAGCGACTTCCAGTTGATTAATGCAGATGAATATGCTTCTGAGGGCGATAATATATCAACCAGAACAGCCACGATTAAAGCAACCAGGGGCGAACTACTTGATAGATATGGAAGGCCTATTGCAGTTAATCGCGAGGGCTATGATGTTGTTTTCAATGGTGCATATATGAACAAGGGTAATATGAATTCTACCATTAAAACTATGACAGAGTTATTAGTTGCATACGGATTTGTTTGGATTGACACTCTTCCTATGGACAAAAATTCACCCTATGATTTTACAATCGACTCTGATTCAGTGGTTTCAACTTTAAAATCCGATTTGGGACTGACCCATTATGCAACCGCACAAAATTGCTTCGTCGAAATGATATCCAGATATTCGCTTGAAGGTTTGAATGAAAGTGCTCAGCGCACAATAATGGGCGTAAGATATTCTATGGAGAGCGCAGACTTCTCAATCTCATTGCCATTCACATTTGCTGAAGATGTATCAAGTGAACTTATGACCGTAATTTTGGAATCAGAATCCAGTTTGCCGGGAGTTGAAATTCAAGTTTCATCATATCGTGAATATGTTGACGATACATTGGCAGTTCACTTGATTGGAAGTGTCGGGAAAATACAGGCCAAGAAATGGGAAAAATTAAAAGCGGCTGGATATTCCTATGATGATAAAGTTGGAAACGGCGGTGTGGAGGAAGCTTTTGAAGATTATCTTAGAGGCGATGACGGAACATTTACTTATAAGGTCGACGGCTCTGGCAATATATTATCTTCAACAATCACAACGGCACCGATTAACGGTGAAACCGTAAAGCTTTCTATCGATAAAAGGCTACAAATAGTTGCTCAAAATGAGCTTAAAGCAGCTGTTGATTCATATAACAGCAAAGGTGGCAAAATAACAGGTGCTGCAGCTGTGGCGGTTGATGTTAATACCGGAGAGGTACTTGCGTCGGCAAATTATCCCTCCTATACTCTATCTGAATTTAAAAATAATTATTCGGCATTGGCGGCGGACACATCTAAACCACTTTTTGACCGTGCATTCAACGGTCAATACCCTCCGGGTTCTGTGTTTAAACCGTCTGTTGC
>JAQVYP010000020.1:7716-16881 GCA_029004655.1 Oscillospiraceae bacterium
GATTTGTATACTGAACCGTCAGCTAATACTTTATTACAGTAAAGTAACAAAATTATTCTTTGACAAAAATATAATATTGTGTTAAACTTATGATTAAATTATAGGTATTTGCATGAAAAGGGGAAAGTCTTTGTGGGCAAACTCATTGTCGTAACATCCGGTAAGGGCGGTGTCGGGAAATCAACCGTTTCTACAGGCATTGCTTCAGCGTTTTGCTCCATGAATAAAAGTGTACTGCTGGTGGATGCGGATGAAGGTTTACGTTGCCTTGATTTAATGCTTTCCATAAGCGATAAACTTGTGTTCGATATGGGAGATATTCTTTCCGGCAATGTGGATATTGATAAAGCAGTAAATAAGGTTGATGGTGAAAAATCGCTGTATTTACTTGCAGCACCTTCAACGCCTTGCAGTATTAATGGTGAGGCTTTTGGCAGCTTGATGTTTGAACTTCAAGAAAAATACGATTATGTTATTGTAGATTGCCCTGCCGGCATTGATGATAAATATTATGTTTGTCTGCCAAAAGGATCCGAATTCTTGATTGTAACCAATTGTGACGCTGTATCCGGTAGGAGTGCATTTGAAATCACCAGTTTGTTGTCAACTCTTGGGTTTGTCAACAAAAGATTGTTGCTAAACAGGTTTGATAAAAAAACAGCAAGACAATTTAAAGTGCTGGTTGATGATATAATTGATAATTCCGGTTCTCGTCTATTGGCTGTAATCCCTGAGGATTCACAGGTAAAAGTAGCAGCAGCAAAAGGAAAAGCTTTGAAACTTGGCCGCGCAGCAATGGCACTTTATCGAACTGCAGCGCGTATTGAAGGATCAGATGTCCCGCTACCCAAATTAAATAAGATATAATACTAATTCCAACTAAAAACCATCCAATATTTGCAGCCTTTTGTTTGCGAGACTGCATTATCGTGCCTTGTCTCACAAACAAAATCCTCGCAAATCTTTGGACGCTTTTTAATTGGGATTAGTATAAACAGGAGGTTTTTCGTTATGAATATAGCTTTAATAGCGCATGATGCCAAAAAAGAATTGATGGTTCAGTTTTGCATTGCTTATTGTGGAATCTTAAGCCGACACACAATTTTGGCTACAGGTACAACAGGTAAACTGGTTTCTGAAGCTACCGGTCTTGAAATTATTAAATTTTTAAGTGGGGATCAGGGCGGTGCACAGCAAATTGCATCCCGTATCGGATGTGACGAAATAGACTTAGTTTTGTTGTTCCGTGACCCGCTTACACCTAAGCCGCATGAGCCCGATGAAATGCAATTGCTTCGCTTGTGCGATGTTCACAATATTCCTGTTGCAACTAACATTGCAACGGCAGAAATGCTTATTCATGGTCTCGAACGCGGAGACCTTGATTGGCGTCAAATTGTAAGAAGCAAATAATATATGTTTTAATTGCTATGACGGCAGAAGAGTAGTGTGATGCTAGCACTGCACAGGAATGATAGTCTTGACTGAGAGCTATCTTTGTTGCGTTCACATGAAGACACTGACCCAGCGGTTACGCTTTTCGGCGATAAAGAAATTTTGAGTGAAACGTGAAATTTACGTTTAAACCGGGTGGTACCGCGAGGATTCCTCGTCCCTGTATTGGGATGGGGATTTTGTCTTTTATATAGGTTAATTCGAATTAAAATGGAGGAGTTATAATGTCCGAAATCAATAAAGCAATAAGAGGTACTGGTGACGTTTTGCCTGATCAAAGTTATAAATGGCAGTTTATTGAGAACAAAATGATAGAAACGGCGAGGCTGTTTGGATTCAAAGAAATAAGAATTCCGGTCTTTGAGCACACAGAGGTTTTTACCCGCAGTGTGGGGGACACAACAGATGTTGTTCAAAAAGAAATGTATACTTTTGAGGATAAATCAGGCCGTTCAATAACACTCAGACCCGAATTTACTGCAGGTGTTGTTCGCTCTGTGATAGAGCATGGCTTGGTAAACTGCGCGTTGCCGGTTAAAACCTGCTATGTGGGTGCGTGCTATAGATATGAAAAGCCGCAAGCAGGCAGACTTAGAGAGTTTCACCAATTTGGTGTGGAGTGTTTCGGAGCGTCCAAACCGACTGCCGATGCAGAGATTATAACTCTTGCAAATACTATTTTGGAAAATATCGGAATCAAAAATCTTTCTCTTGAAATAAATTCAATCGGTTGCCCTGAATGCCGCAAGGTATATCACGCTGCTTTAAAAGAATATTTAAATTCACACAGTGAAGAACTTTGCGATACCTGCAAGGGCAGGCTTGAAAGAAATCCTATGCGTGTTTTAGACTGTAAATCACCCATTTGCTCTAAAATTGCAAGTGCTGCGCCTGTGATGCTGGACTATCTTTGCAATGATTGCAAAGAACATTTTGATGGTGTTAAGGCACATCTCTCTGCGGCTGATATTGATTATAAAATCAATACTCATATTGTACGTGGCTTAGATTATTATACCAGGACAGTGTTCGAATTTGTGTCCGGCGACATTGGCGCTCAGTCAACAGTCTGCGGCGGTGGAAGATATGATGGACTTGTTGGTCAGATGGGCGGACCACAATTACCATCTCTAGGATTTGCAATGGGTTTAGAACGACTGTTAATGGTTATGGAAAGTCAGAATGTAGAGTTTAAGCCGGAACAACCGTGTGATGTTTTTATCGCTTCTATGGGCGAAAAGGCTGAAATTGAAGCTACAAAGCTTTGCTGTATGCTGCGCGATGAAGGCTTTTGCGCTGTCACTGATATTACAAGCAGGGGATTAAAAGCCCAGATGAAATATGCAAATAAGATTGGCGCAACATTTTCTGCCGTAATCGGCGACAACGAGCTGATGCACGGTTCATGTAATTTAAAAAACATGGAAACAGGTGAAGAACGCCAGGTCACACTTCCAGATGGACTTGTTGAGGCTGTTTATGATTTTCAAATAAACAGTGTTTTTGAAGATCTATCTGATTCAGTTGAGGGAATAGAAACTCTCTTTCAAAACAAGTAGGAGGAATTATTATGGTATTAGATAAAATGGAAACTCTCCGTCGTACGCACTATTGCGGAGACTTAAGATCTTCTGATGGCGAACGCGAAGTTGTTGTTGCAGGCTGGGTTCAACGTCAACGTGACTTGGGTCAAATTATTTTTATTGATTTGCGTGACCGTACCGGTATTGTTCAATTGGCTTTTGACGATAAAACCAGCCGAGATGTGTTTGAAAAAGCATTTACTGCACGTTCAGAGTTCGTTTTAATGGCAAAGGGCAAAGTCAGAACGCGTTCATCTGTTAATAAAGATATTCCAACAGGCGAAATTGAGCTTGAGGTTAATGAACTTAAAGTGTTGGGTACATCTCAAACACCGCCTTTTGAAATACTGTCCGATTCTGCTGCAAATGAGGAACTACGTTTAAAATATCGTTACCTTGATTTGCGTCGTGAACCTCTTCAAAGAAATATTTTAATGCGTCATCGCATTGTAAAAGTTGCAAGAGACTACTATGATGAAAATGGATTTATAGAAATTGAAACTCCGATGCTTATAAAATCCACACCTGAAGGTGCACGCGATTATTTGGTTCCATCACGAATTCATGAGGGAAAGTTCTTTGCACTGCCGCAGTCACCTCAGCTTTATAAGCAGTTATTAATGCTCTCAGGCTTTGACAGGTATATGCAGATAGCGAGATGCTTCAGAGATGAGGATTTGCGTGCCGACCGTCAGCCGGAGTTTACACAAATTGACTTGGAAATGTCTTTCGTAGATATGGAAGATATTCTTGAAATGAATGAAGGCTTCGTTGCCAGATTATTTAGTGAGGTTTTGGGTGTCAAAGTGTCATTGCCACTTCCTCGTATGAAGTATACTGACGCTATGGAGCTGTATGGCTCCGATAAGCCGGACACACGCTTTGAAATGAAGATTGTGGATATGTCTGACATGGTAGCAAACAGTGAGTTTAGCGTGTTTGCAGATGCAGTTAGAAGTGGTGGAAATGTAAGATGTATAACTGCGAAGAATGCAGCTGGAACACTTACACGCAAGGAGATTGATAAGCTTACAGAATATGTGCGCGGTATCGGTGCTAAGGGAATGGCATATATTCGTTGGATTGACGATAAACCGTCTTGCTCGTTTTCAAAGTTTGTATCGGAAGCTGAATTGGATGCTATGTTAAAACGTGCCGGAGCGGAGAAGGGCGACGTTGTAATGTTCGTCGCTGACCGTAAAAAGACTGTTCTCTCAGTGCTTGGATCACTTCGCTTAGAAGTTGCAAAAAGGTTGGATATTATTCCAAAAGATCAATATAATTTTCTTTGGATTACAGAATTTCCGTTCTTTGAATTTGATGAGGAAACAAATAGCTACGTTGCGATGCACCATCCATTCACAGCGCCGATGGATGAATGTATCCAGTATCTTCACACAGAGCCGGATAAGGTTTTTGCTAAGGCATACGATCTTGTGCTTAATGGTGTTGAGCTATCAAGCGGTTCCATTCGTATAACTAACCCTGATTTGCAGCGTGAAATGTTTACGGCACTAGGGCTTTCGGATGAAGAAGCTCATGAAAAATTTGGATTCCTGACAGATGCATTTAAGTATGGCGCACCTCCACATGGCGGAATGGGAATCGGTCTGGACAGACTTCTTATGATTATGTTGAACTGTGAATCAATTCGCGAAGTAATCGCTTTTCCGAAAGTTGCAAATTCCAGTGAATTAATGAGCGGTGCGCCTGCCATTGTTGATGATAAACAGTTAACGGATTTGTCAATAAACATTATAAAGCATTAATACTAATTTTCAATTAAATGGCAATAAATTTTCGATCCATTTTCATTTTTGGTGCGTTGCTCTCCTCGACAACGAATAATATGCCTGCATCATCCGCCTTCCAAAACAAAAATATTCTCGAAAATTTTATTCGCCATTTTATCAAGTATTAGTATTAGTATAAAAGTTAATTTTAATAAAACTTTATCACATTTTTTGAATCAAAAAAAGGGCCTCAAGATCTATGAACAGATCGTGAGGCCCTTTTATTATGCGATAAATTATTTTATCTCAGAAATCTTTTTTATACAATCTGAGCAGACATTGTGGCCCTTGTAAATAGTTATGTTTGAAAGCTCTCCACAAAAAATACAGCTTGGTTGGTATTTTTTGAGAATTATTGAGCCTTCATCAACATAGATTTCAAATGAATCCTTGTTATCTTCTATATCGAACTGACGACGAAGTTCCTTAGGTATAACAATACGACCTAATTCATCTACTTTTCTAATCATTCCTGTTGCTTTCATTACAGCACCTCCTAGATGTCTAGTAGCATAAACATCAAATATTTAATAAAATCACTGGATAATACATAAATAAGTATAATAGTAAAGTTATTTTTTGTCAAGAGATTTTTTGAAAATTTAGTAAATTTCACTAAATTTATAACTAAATAATTAAATTGGATAATATAGTATTTATTGAATAAATATGTAACAAAAGGAGCTAATATTTTGATAAACTACATTTGGGCAGCATTAATAGTTATATCGGTTATCAGTGCATTATTTACCGGGAGAATCAGTGAAATCACATCGGCGGTATATAAAGGTGGTGATTCAGCAATACAATTATGTATCAGTATGACGGCCATTATGGCTGTATGGGGAGGACTGATGAGAATTGCTGAAAAAAGCGGACTAACAAATATAATAAGTAAGATTCTTTCGCCGCTGGTTGGACTCGTATTTCATAAGCTTGACAGAAAGAGTGAAGCAGCAAAAGCTATATCTATGAATGTTGCGGCAAATATGCTGGGACTTGGAAATGCTGCAACGCCGCTTGGCATTGACGCAATGAAAAAGTTAAATGCGCTTAACTCTAAAAGCAATGAAGCTGATAACAACATGATTACCTTTGTTGTTTTAAATACTGCATCTATTCAGTTGGTTCCAACAACCATAGCTGCGTTAAGGTCAAAATATGGTGCTGAGAACCCAATGGATATCGCAGTAGCTATTATCATTACATCTATTATATCACTAATTGTTGGATTAGTCATCAACAAACTAATAATTATTATTACATCAAGAAAGCGTGAAACACATTGATTGATACATTATCAGCATATTTGCTTCCCGCGATAATTATGCTTTTCATATTATCAGGAATCTTTAAAAATGTCAATATTTTTGATGAGTTTATTAAGGGTGCAGAAGAGGGACTTAAAACACAATTAAAAATAGTACCATCGATTGTTGCACTTGTTTTAGCAGTAGAAATGTTTGAAGCATCAGGAGCGTTAGATGTAATTACTTGGGGTTTACAGCCTCTTGCCAATGCTATAAATATGCCTGCAGAAGTTGTTCCTATGATGATTCTGCGCCCGATTTCCGGCGGAGGAGCAATTGCACTACTTAATAAAACCTTGCAGACCTATGGACCGATATCCAAAATCGGTTTAATGTCATCAGTAATGTGCGGTTCATCCGAAACGACATTTTACACTATTGCAGTTTATTATGGCGCGTGTGGTGTTAAGAAAACAAGACACACAGTTATTGCAGCACTTGCCGCAGACGCTGCTGCAGCGATTCTAAGCGTAATAATAGTTAATTTACTTCTATGATAGAAGACACTGGTAACTATAAATTACTATTCTATTATAGATCTTTTAATAAAGGGTGCTTTTGATCCTTGTCAGACAATAAAATTTTCATACCTTCTGCAATCGGCCAATCAATGCCTATCGCCGAATCATTCCACATAAGTCCGCCTTCATCTTCGGGATGATAAAAATCATCACATTTATAGCAGAATTCGGCTTCATCAGATAGCACAAGAAAACCGTGTGCAAAATGCTTAGGAATGAAGAATTGTTTTTTGTTTTTTGCAGAAAGAACAACGCTTGTCCACATTCCATAAGTTTTACTGCCGGTTCTAAGGTCGACGGCAACATCAAAAACTTCACCTGATATCACTCTTACAAGCTTTGCCTGTGAATGAGTTTTTTGAAAGTGCAAACCTCTTAAAACACCTTTGCTTGATTTCGACTGATTGTCCTGAATAAATATAGCTTCGATGCCGCCTTCTTTAAAAGCGGTTTCGTTATAAGTTTCCATGAAATAACCACGGCTGTCGCCAAACAACTTTGGCTCGATTATAACTACACCGTCAATGTCAGTCTTTATAAAACTGAAATTACCCATTATATAACCTACTTTCCTGCATACATCTTATCATAATAATGTTGGTATTCGCCGGAGGTGACATTCTTTACCCATTCCTGATTATCAAGGTACCATTTAAGAGTCTTCTTGATACCAACTTCAAAACAGGTTTCCGGATACCATCCAAGTGCATCTTTGATTTTTTGAGGATCTATTCCATATCTGCGATCATGTCCCTTGCGATCGGTAACATATTTAATCATATGCTCGCCAACCTCACTATCGACATTTTCCTTAATATATTCGATAATTGTTTTAACAATAAAGATATTAGGGCGCTCGTTATGACCACCAACATTGTAAACCTCACCATCAACACCACCACGGATAACCATATCAATAGCTTTGCAATGATCGTCAACATACAGCCAATCACGAATCTGCATTCCGTCACCATAAACCGGCAAATCCTTGTGAGAGAGTGTGTTGTTCATAATAAGAGGAATGAGTTTTTCAGGAAACTGGAATGGACCATAGTTGTTTGAACAGCGAGTAATATTAATAGGGAATTTATATGTATCATGGTATGCTTTGACGAAAAGGTCTGAAGATGCTTTGGACGCTGAATAAGGGGAGTGAGGATCAAGGGGGGTTGTCTCCATGAAAAATCCTTCATCTCCAAGCGCCCCATATACTTCATCGGTAGAAACCTGAAGATATTTTACACCGTCACGGTATTGATCATCTCCGATGCTCCAAGCTTTTTTAGCGTTGTTAAGCAGATTTACGGTGCCGAGAACATTTGTCTTTACAAAAATATCAGGATTGCTGATTGAACGGTCAACGTGACTTTCAGCAGCAAAGTTAATAACATAGTCAATTTGGGTTTCAGCAAAAATTTCTGAAATAGCCTTATCGTCACGGATATCAGCCTGAACAAAGCTATAGTTAGGATTGTTTTCCACGGATTTTAGATTTTCTAAATTACCGGCATATGTTAAAGCATCAACATTAATTATTTTCACATCATCATATTTATCTAGCATGTAAATTATAAAGTTAGAACCAATAAATCCGGCGCCGCCTGTTACAAGATAAGTTTTCATTTTATTTTTCCTCCATATTTTCAAGTTTTTGAATATAGCTTTTTAAGGCTTCCTCCCAGTCACGCATATTATCACCAACGGTACACTCAAGAGAAAGATTGCGAAGCGATGAATAGGCAGGACGCTTTGTACGACTTGGAAATTCATCAGTGGTACAAGGCGTTAATTTACATGGTATATTTGAATATTCAACGATTTTTTTCGTGAAATCATACCATGAGCATTCGCCTTTACCTGTGCAATGATAAATACCGTAATTATCAGTTAAAGCAATTAGCAATATATGATGGGCTAAATCGTTTGCGTTAGTTGGATTGCCCCGCTGATCATTAACAACTGTTACAGCACCTTTTTCTTTGGCAAGTCGGCGCATTGTTTTGACGAAATTTTTGCCGATATATCCATAGAGCCATGAGGTTCTTACTATAAAGCAGCGGCTGCAGCGCTGCTGCGCATAAACTTCACCAAGGTATTTTGATTTACCATAAATAGTATTTGGACCGCAAATGTCCCATTCGCAATATGGAGTTGCACCGTCACCTGAAAAAACATAGTCAGTCGAAACGTGGACAAACTTTGCACCATATTTTTCTGCGGCAGCGGCTAAATTTGCCGGGCCAAAAGCGTTGACATTCATTGCAAGCACATATTCCGTTTCGCAAGCATCAACATTGGTAACAGCGGCACAGTTGATTATAACATCAGGATGGTTTTCATTAACAAAGCAATCAACTGCGTTTACATTGGTTATGTCAAGTCGGTCAACGTCGACTGCGATGACTTCACAATCCTTGTAGTCACTGCTTATTGCGCCAATTTCACTAATCCCACATCCGAGAATACTGGAAAGCTCATTTCCTAATTGACCATTTGATCCTGT